>NZ_JBTHHH010000007.1:0-53396 GCF_054353815.1 Mycoplasma sp. AC1221
TTACTTTATCATTTACCACATCCATAATTAGTTGATATAAATCCCCGTTATAATTCTTCATCGATACTTGTATATCAACATCAGGATTCGGCTTAATAAAACCAAACTCAGCCTTTGCTCAATCATTAAATTTTTGCTTCTTTGCTTTTCATAAACTTCGATCGACTCCACCATTAATTTTTTGATCAAATGCATCATTGATCTTACCAAAATCCCCGATGTTCATATAAGGCTTAGCAATATGTAATCTTCAATTTCTTACATCATCAGCATCATAGTTTTTAATGCTATAACCAGGGATTTTAAACCAATAATCCCAATCTTTTAAGAACGGATTATTATCTTTTCGTCCATCATATTTATAATAATTATCATTAATCTTATTTTCTTTTATAAACGACTCGATTGCTTTATCCCTTAATTCTTGTGGAGAAGGCTCGTGTTTTTTGTTCTTATCATCTGTTCCAGAATCACCCCTACCTGGTTTATTTGTATTAGCAGATGTAGTTGTTCCACAACTTACTGCGATAGTAGAAGTTGTTAAACTTGATAATATCAATAAAGTTTTTAATTTTTTGTTCATATAACCCCTATATAGACAAATTATAATGAATTATTTTATATAAGGAATTTATATCACAAAGAAATACCGAATCAATAATACATATACAACATACATATCATAAAAGTGAAATAAATTCAACAAATAAACCACTTATGTTGGATTCTTTGATAGAATTATTTATATGAGAAAGGAATAAAA
The DNA here is from genome assembly GCF_054353815.1 of Mycoplasma sp. AC1221. NCBI lineage: Bacteria > Bacillati > Mycoplasmatota > Mollicutes > Mycoplasmatales > Mycoplasmataceae > Mycoplasma > Mycoplasma sp. AC1221. Next base: position 764 of record NZ_JBTHHH010000007.1, read on the forward strand.
TGAAGAATATTATTTTTAAAATAGGTGATGTCACTTCTGGTTTGAACGGGTTAACTGGTATAAACAACAATGATGTAAAATTCGAAACAAGTTTTCCAAAAATTATGGAACACCCTGATAAGGATTTAAATATAGAATATATAGAAAAATTATCAAAAAATATATTTAAAAATAAAGAAAGTATACTAGATAAAATATCGGAAGGAATTATTAAAAAGAATAAAAGTATTAATAAACCAATTAGCGAAATTTCCTTAGATGATTATAAAGAAATAATGAATAATTTTTTGGATATTTATAAAACAAATAATCTGATTACAAAAGACCAACAAGAAAATATAAATAACTATCTTAACGAGACAGGATATAAAAAATTTAAGAACGAATTAACAAAGTCCTTAAATACTTTTAAATCTGGTGTACATACAGTTAAAAAAGAAGTAGCAAAGTTAAATAATAATGAATCTACAATACAAAGAACCGTTCTAGATGCGAATAATGGTTATGTAATAAACATAGATAGTAATGAAATGAATTCAAAAAATCTAACAAAACAATTTTTTGAATTTGAATCCAAATCACAAGATATAAAACAACTTTATATAGATATAAATGATAATATACTTTGGTATAACAATATAATAAAAAGATTACTAAATGCACAAATAGCGATGTCTGCTGTATCTATATTTAGCTTTTTTGCAGGTATTTTTAGCTTTGGATTAGGTTTTTTTGGTACTGCATTATCAGCAGGTGCATCCATTGGATTAAGTGTTGCAATTAGTATATTAGAATCCAGAAGGGATAAATATATAAAGAATCATAAATTATTATCAGAAATATTTCAGTTTCCTAAAAAAAGTTCGAAAGATGAAGCATTATCAGGTTACTCATATGGTAAAAATGTTATTTCTGGGTGAACTTGAAATGTTTTTTCTGCAGTAAAGAATTATAAAGGTAAATTTTGAGCAATTGAAAAAGTACCATATAAAACATTTTTCAAAAAATCTTTTCTACATACAGCAGGATTTGTTCTTGATTCAATTGATATCTATTTAACAAAAAGAGAAATCGATAGTATGGAAGAGAAAAATAAAAAGATAAATAACTTTTTATCAGAATTAGAGAATCAGTTACAAACAATAGCAATAAATTTAGAAAATATTAAAAGAGTTGAATGAGTAGTAGTAAAAGAAACACCAATTGATAAACCTTATAATCAAGGTGGTAAAGGAGGAAAGAATTTAGTTTTTAAAAATCTTAAAACATCTGAGGTATTAACCTTAGAACAAATGTTAGCAAAACCTGATTGAATGCTTTATGCATGAGGGAAGCAAAAGATATATAATAAAAAATTAAATGAATGATATATAAGAAAATTACCTAATAAAACAAAAACAGATAATTTAGGATAAAATGTTTGAATATGTTTTTATTTTATTGATAATTAATGCTTGTTTTGCGGTTATTTTCTATCCTGTTTTTATAATTGCATATACAAAAAGATATCAAAGTTTCTTTTTTATAGCAAAAGACACATACAGTAGAGATATAAGTCAAAAAACAAAAGAGTATCATATAAACTTTGTAAAGGGATGATATGAGTTTAGAAAGTATCTTATATCTTATAATAAGGAAATATTTTATTGAGTAATAGCAATAATTTTTCGTTTTGTTACACATATTATTTTAACAATAACATTCATCCTACTAGACAAGTATTTTAATACAAAAACAGCACCAGAAATGATAATAATTTTTATGGTAAACTTTATTACATATATCATTACTGATATTTTTACATTTCATTATTACTTTCAGTGCTTTCATATAGGAAAAAAAGTTAAAAAACACTTTGAAGAAAAAGTCAAAAATAGCAAAATAATCGATTGTGAATATATGCTTGATAATACTATTTACTTTAACAACGGGCTTACCACAAATAATTATATATATTTCAAAACAAACTTTTTTGATGTCAGGGTAAGGGTACTGACAACACAAAGAGTTAAAGAAATATTTAAAGAAAGTGCATATGATGTTTTTGCTTTTTTTATTTTTGATATGCACAAATCATGAAAAGATGAGCATAGTGAATATTATCAAGGTTTGTATTTTGATTATGTTAATTTTTTTAACGAAGAACAAAGTGATTAATATACATTTGATATTTAAGGAAGTTTTATGTCACTATTTTTATTTATATTAATGTGTTTAGGGGTGATTATATCAACAAACATCTTAGTGCTTTCTTTCATTATATTATTTAATACAAACTCATTCACTAATTTCATTATTTATAAGTGTCAAAAACTTGTTAGTATAACAGAAGCAAAACAAACAAATGTACTATTTAAAGAAGGAGGACAATTATATTTAAAAGAAAACAAATTTATATTTAAGAATATGATTATGTCCTTTTTTATTATACTCTTATTATTTTTTATAAACGAATTAATTGTAAATTTGGATGCATACAATAAACTTGCATCTCAAATAAAATTAGGTTATTTTAAAGAATGAAGATATGTAGATATTTTCTATGTATTTGCATTAGTTATAGAATTAGTTTTCATAGTTTTATATTATAAAAAATATAAATATTTATATAATAAATTAACTAAGATATTTGATTACTTTGAATATTCAAAGGAACAATATTATCTAAATAATGAACAAGAAGCAAGGTATGATGATAATAAGTTTTTATGTCATATTTATTATAAGAGTAATAAGATATTTTATATGAATTATAAGGTTATTGATACAGTTATAATAAGAAAAAGTAATAAATTAGCTATTTATTATTTCTTAATTTTTGGTTATCATTTTAAACAAATAAATTACGGTAATATAATTTATAAGGATTTATATCAAGCATTTTTATATTATAAAAATAACAATAAAACAAGGTAATTAAAAAACAAAATGAAATATTTAATTTAGAAGATATATAGAAATTAACAACTTTTAACACAGCAAAGAAGCAAATTTAGTATAATATAATAAAGGAGAAAAATGCATACAATAAAAAGTATTTTATTAAAACCTATTTTTTATAACGAATGAGATATTCAAATTCAAGGGTGAGTTACATCTAATCGTGGAAATAAAAAGATTCGCTTCTTAGAAATAAACGATGGGTCAACCATAAAAAACTTGCAGGTAGTGTTCAAAGGTGATTTTGATTTCGAAGTTCTTGATACTTTAAAACCCGGATCTGCACTTTCTTTACAAGGGATTTTGAGAACTACACCAGATGCACCACAACCTATTGAAATGACTGCTACCAAGTTAATTGAATATAAAAAAGTAGATGAAGATTACCCGATTCAAGCACAAGAAATGAAACTTGAAACATTACGGGAAATTCCACACCTGCGTCACCGTACAAATGTTTTAAAAGCAGTGATGTTAATTCGTTCAACCTTGGCACAAGAAATCCATAAGTATTTTATGTTTAAAGGATTTCATTATGTCACTACACCTATTATTACTTCTAATGACGGAGAAGGTGCGGGGGAAATGTTTAATGTGTCTGATTCGAATGTGGATGATCCGTTTTTTGGTAAAGGGAACAAATCAACCTTAGGAGTAACGGGGCAGCTTCATGGAGAAAGTTATGCAAATGTATTTAAAAATATTTATACATTTGGACCAACATTTAGAGCGGAACGATCGAATACTAAAAGACATTTAGCAGAATTTTGAATGATTGAACCAGAGATGGCTTTTTATGATTTGCATCAAACTATTTTATTATCAGAGGATTTATTAAAAGTTGTTTTAAGAAATACCGTAGCTAAACATCCTTTTGAAATGGAGTTTTTAGACAAACTAAGTGATGGAAACTTATTAAATAAAATCCACAATTTTTTAGATTCAGAATTAAAAATTGTGGATTATCAAGATGCATTAAAAGAACTTGAAAAAGTAAAAGATATATTTGAAGAAAAAGATATCCATTTTGGACTAGATTTAGCAAGTGAACACGAAAAATACTTAACTGATGTTGTATATAAATCTCCAGTTGCTGTTATTAATTTTCCTAAATCATTTAAAGCATTTTATATGTATCAAAATGATGATGGTAAAACAGTTGCGGCTTTTGATTTATTAGTTCCCGAAATAGGGGAATTAATCGGTGGAAGTCAAAGAGAAACAGATTATTTTAAAATCGTAAAACGAGTAAATGAACTCGGTATTGATCAAGCCGACTTACAATGATATCTTGATTTAAGACGTTTTGGTCATCTTAAATCATCTGGTTTTGGAATCGGATTCGAAAGACTTGTGATGTTTATAACAGGGATGGATAATATTCGAGACAGCATTCCATTCCCGAGAACCACAGGTAATATCAGGATGTAAAATAGTGTTTATCCGTTTGTGATAAATACTATTTTTTGTGAAAATAATTATAAACAGATTGGGCTCTACTTGTTCCAATAACATCCGTGAGATTCTCAAGCGATTGTTCTTTTATAGATGCATAAGTTCCAAATTTAGCAATTAATGCAGTAATAGTTTTTTTACCTATATTAGGGATGTTTAATGACCCTTTAAGTGTGTTTTTTGAATCAGCAAGTTGATGATAATATCTTTTCACATTTTTGTCTACATGTTCTTGTAAAGCAGAGAAATATAAAAAACTTTCATCAGATAATTGAATAGTTTTACCTAAATCATTAATAAGTTTTTGTGTCTTGTGATTATCGTTTTTTACCAAACCAAAAACAAGATTATTAAGATTGAAGTTTTTTAACGCTTCCTTAATCTCATTTATTTGAGCAATGCCGCCATCAGCAATAAAAACATCATTTGCATTTATTTTATTTTTATGCTTTTGTAAAAAAGAAACAGCATTATAGTAAGTAAATTGTACATCTGAATGCTTATCAATTTTTTGATTGAATTCTGATAATTTATTAAAAGTAGTTAAGTTTTTTATTTGACCCGTGATATCAAAACATAAAGAAGAACCAGCAACATCCTTTTGATAATTCTCAAAAGAATTATCAAAAATAATAAATTTATCTATTTCGGATAAATTTAATTCCTGTTTTAGTTTAATTCATAAAGCTACATTATCTTTAATTATATGTTTTCGTGCATATTCCTTTGCCTGGATTTGAGCATTTGATTTAAGGTTTTCTAATATACTTTTATAAATCCCTTTTTGTGGATATAAGATTCTTTTAGTAAGGTTGTCATCAAAAATAAGGTTTTCAGATTTATAAACAAAATCTAGCAAGATTTTGCTTTTTATATCTGGTCGTTTTTTATAGTAATCATTGATAAATTTTTCGATAAATTCAGTTAGTAAACCTTGAAATTTGCGATTTATGTTTTCAATATAAGTGGTAGAACCGTGTTGGTAAGATCGGATTGAAATAAAAATGTTTTGATTTACTTTTTCAAAAGCAAAAAAATCAAGTGATTGTGTGTTACTAATTTGCAGAATTTGTGTTTGTAATAATGATTTAATAAACACAGAAGCATTTTTATAAACTTGTGCAAATTCAAATTCTAATTTGCTGCTGTATTCTGCTTCTTTTTTTGCAATTAATTTAATAAATTCAGGCGATTTATTTTTGAAAATATTTTTAATTTCTTCAAGGGCATTTAATCAATACGATTCATCTTTATTGGTAATTTTAAGTCCTTTATAATATAAAAACTGATTACATAAAACATCGTAAAAAGCTGAAAATTGTGATGTAGGTGTAAGCGGACCAAAATAATATTTTAGATTTTTTTTATTTAGATTGTCACTAATATCTATATGTAAACCATTTTTATCAATTACAAACATAAAATAAGGATATGTATTTTTGTTTGTAAGTTTTATATTATAGCGAGGTTGAAATTGTTTTATAAATTTTAATTCTGTTAAAAAAGAATCTCGCTCAGATTTACATATATAGAAATCAAAATCATTTATTTGATCAACCATTACTGGTGTTAATCAAGAATTATTATGTCCTTCAAAATATTGCTTAAGTCTTTTCTTTAGATTTTTAGCTTTTCCGACATAAATAATTTCGTTGTTCTTGTTTTTTCATAAGTAAACACCACATTCATCTGGAACAATTTGATTAATTTTCTCCAATATATGTTCTTTGTTATTCATTTTGCCTCGTTTATTTTTCTTTTTTTGCCTATACCATAGGAAAAAAAGAAAAAAATTACTTTTTCTTTGCTTATTTTAGGAAAAAAAGTTGAATTTTTACTTTTTTTCCTATTTTTTAGGAATAAAAATATGTATTTAGCAATATCTGCTGTGGTAATAATATTATATAATATTAACAATTATTTCTAATATTCTTATTTGTAAGCAAAAAGTGAGGAAAATTAAAAAAATTAAAGGAAGAATATGAAACGTCTATTATGTTTATATAAACCAGCATTAAATAAAAACTATCCATGAGTGCTTAAGCACCCAAAAGTAAAAGATGCATTAGCTCAATTTAAAACTCGTAAAGATGCGATGAACTGATTTTTATCACTGGGATATGATTGTGCAACTTGATTCCAAACAGATCAAAAAGTATTTGGGGGAATTTTCATTTCAGAATGAAAAGAAGGTGTTGATTTTTACGAAATCAATGTTGATAAATTTGATGGTAATGTAGTTGAAAGTGATGTATTATCTGAATTCTTTATTGATTCAAAAACAGGAGCAAGAAAATCAGATGAGGCTCGTGATTACCTTGAAAGACTAAACGATTTTAAAGTTCTTAGAAAACATGAAACATACTTCCCTGTTGATGATGAATTTATTATTGAAAGAAAAAAATCTGCTAAAGATTTAGAAATCGAAAAACTACAAAGACTAAACGAAGAACTTCAAAAACAAGGTCAAGCAGCACCGGTAATAGTTCAAGAAGTAAAGCAAACTGAGCCAGAAGTTCAAGTTGTTGAAAAAATTGTTGAAGTGGTAAAGGAAGTTGTTAAAGAAGTTCCTGTTGAAATTATTAAAGAAGTCGAAGTCATTAAAGAGGTACCGATTGAAATCATCAAAGAAGTTGAGGTTATTAAGGAAGTACCGTTTGAGGTAGTAAAAGAAATTGAAGTAGTTAAAGAAGTACCATTAGAAGTTGTTAAGGAAGTAGAAGTTACTAAAGAAGTTCCTATCGAAGTTCAAGTTATCAAAGAAGTAAAAGTACCAGTTGAAAAAGTAGTCGAAGTTATTAAAGAGGTGGTAAAAGAAGTACCTGTGGAAGTAGTAAAGGAAGTTTCTACGGGTTCAAAAGAACCTATTAGATTCGAATTTATTGAAAATCTACAACCTACTAAACAACTTGAGGCTCTAGCTGTTTATGCACAAAGAATTTCTAAGGTTGCTGAATTTTTCAAAGAAGAAAAAACAACATCTGAGCAAGATTTAACAAGAATCAAGGAACAACTGAAAAATGTTTTAGTAGTTACTAAAAAACTTTCTAATAAATTTACTGATGATAAAAAAGCACAAAAATTATTCGAATTAGTCGCCGCTTCATTGGCAACATCTGTAAAATCATTATCTGAAAAAATTGTTGGTAAACCTGAAATCGAATTCAATCCAGAAACAGCCGTATATTATCGAAAAGAATGTGGTAGAAATGTATTATTAGTACACTGATTATCATATCTTGTGTTCGAAGGATTACATTTAGCATTTGTTCCACAACAAGCATATCACTATCCTATTATCGCAGCTGAAGTTAAACCACAAACTAATGTTGTAGTATTTTCAGATGTAGCAAAAGGACAACCAAAAGAAGAAAGCGAAGTTGTAGTAACTGAAGAACGTATTCCATATATGTTCTGAACAGTATTATTTGCTTCTTTAGCACTTGCAATACTATTTGTTCTTGTGATTTTATTATGAGTAGGTGTAATTCCACCGCTTAACTAAATTTAAAAGTCTTTTGACTTTTTTATTTTGCATTTTTGTAGAAAGTTATAAAATAGCAAATTTTTATATTTAAAAAATATAAAAATAGTATAATAATAAAATGTTTAATAAAAATAATAAAGAATTTATGCAAGTTTTAGTTAACCATCTTAAAAGCACTGGGTTTATTTTTCAAGGCAGTGAAATTTACGGAGGTCTTTCAAATACTTGAGATTATGGTCCGTTAGGTTCTTTATTAAAAGATAACATCAAACAAATATGAAAAACAGAATTTATTTTAAAAGAAACTAATAATTTTTTAATCGATTCAAAAGTTTTAATGAACCCAAAAGTTTGAGAAACAAGTGGACATGTCGGGAATTTTAATGATCCACTAATTGAAAACAAAGTGAACGGAAAAAGATACCGTGCTGACAAATTAATCAATGAAATTAATTCCAACATTATCCCTGAACAACTTAGCAATGATCAAATGCGAGAATATTTAAATCAAAATTTACCTGAATATGATGGATGCAAAGCACAATGAAGCGAAATTAAGCAATTTAATTTAATGTTTGAAACTGCCCAAGGAGTAATTGAAGGAAATAAATCAAAAATTTATTTACGTCCAGAAACAGCACAAGGAATTTTTATAAACTTTAAAAATGTGCAAAGAACAACTCGTGCTAAATTACCTTTTGGAATCGGACAAGTAGGAAAAAGTTTTCGCAATGAAGTTACTCCAGGAAATTTCATTTTTAGAACTCGTGAATTTGAGCAAATGGAATTAGAATTTTTTAGTTATCCTGAGCACGCGCCAAAATGGTTTGATTATTATATCCAAAAAAGTATGAAGTTAATAAAAAAACTTGGCATAACAAAAGAAAATGTTAGGATTCGAGAACATACCCCAGAAGAATTAGCACATTATTCTGATGCAACAACTGATATAGAATTTTTATTCCCGTTTGGTTGAGGTGAGCTTTTAGGAGTAGCGAATCGAACTGATTTTGATTTAAGAGCACATATGCAAGCAAGTGGAGAAAGTTTAGAATATTTAGATCCAGAAACAAATACTAAATTAATTCCTTATGTGATTGAACCAAGTATTGGTTTAGATCGTTTAATGCTTGCTATCCTTGTAAATTGTTATGATGTTGAGAAAGCGACAGAAAGTGATGAAAGAATAGTTTTAAGATTTCCAAAAGAAATTGCACCTTATAAAGTTGCTGTACTTCCGTTAGTTAAAAAACTTTCTGAAAAAGCATTAAAAATTTATCACCAATTAATTGATTTAGGAATCTCGACAAGTTATGATGAAAGTGGCTCAATCGGAAAACGTTATCGTCGCAATGATGCAATTGGGACATATTGATGTTTAACAGTTGATCATCAAAGTTTAGAAGATGCAACTGTTACATTAAGAAATCGCGATACAATGGAGCAATTTCGCATTTTGATTGAGCAAATTAATGAATATATTTAGTTTGGAGGGTAATGACACAAGCAATTTCATATGAATTGATTAAGGAAATAACTTCTTCAAACAATATAGTGGATATCATTTCTGAAGATGTCCAATTAAATAAAAAAGGTAATAATTATGTAGGACTATGTCCGTTTCATAATGATAGTAATCCTAGTTTCTCTGTGTCAGCAATAAAACAAATTTATAAATGTTTTTCTTGCGGAGAAAGTGGTAACATAGTTACTTATTTAACAAAAAAAAGACAGATGAGTTATACTAATGCAATTGTGTATTTAGCAAAAAACATCGGAAAAGAACTAGATTTTAGTTCTTTAAATAAATCCGAGTTAGTGGAATATAATGCACAAGAACAAGAACAATTAGAAATTTTGCAAGCAGCAAACACTTTTTATAAATTGCAACTACTTAAAAACAATGCAGCTATCAACTACTTAAAAACACGTAATTTATTTGATAGCGAACTTATAAGTTATTTTGATATAGGATTTGCACCTGATTTTAATTTATTATCAAAACACTTAAATGAAAAATTAGGTTATGGATTTGATAAATTATATAGCAGTGGTTTGATTAACGAAAACTATGTAGAATACTTTCGTAATAGGGTTGTTTTTGGGATAAAAAATCAATATGGTCAAATAGTAGGTTTTAGTGGTCGCACAATAACCAATGAAGTAGCTAAGTATTTAAATTCACCTGAAAGTAATTTATTTAATAAATCCAAAATTCTATACAACTACTTTAATGCAAAAGACCACATTCAAAGCAGTAACGAAGTTGTAATTGTAGAAGGTTTTATTGATGCGATTGCATGTTATAAAGCAGGGATAAAAAATGTTGTTGCTTTAATGGGTGTAGCACTTACTAATCAACATATTCCACTCTTATATAATTATAAAATTAAATTATTTTTAGATAATGATGCAGCAGGGATAAATGCTACATTAAAAACTATTAAGACATTATTATCGAATAAAATTAATCGCATTGATGTTATTATAAATCCATACCAAAAAGATGCTGATGAGATTTTAAATAAAGAAGGAGCAGAAACCTTAAAACAACTGATGCAAACCACACGGGGAGCAATTGATTTTGTTTATGATACATTAAAAATAAATTTTGCTATAACAAAAAATTCTGATTTTAATAAAATCAAAGAATTTGTAATTGAATTTAATAGTTATTTATCATACTTATCAAACGAAAATAAAGCATATTTTAAAAATAAAATAAAGAGTGAATTTAACTATGATATAGATATAAATAATATTTATGTTGATTATCAACCTAGACAAATTCAAAAACATCCCTTTGATATGAATTTTGAATTTCCTGTTAATCCAAAATTTCAAATAAAACCGAATAAAAAACATTTTTTTGATGAAATAAGCAAATTCAAGCGATTAAAGATTTTGATTTTTATGCTTTGTCGTAATGATTTTTCAAACTTATTTTATAGTGAACAAGGTTTAGAAGTCATTTTTAGCCAACCTGCACAACTGCGAGATTTATATACTGAAATAAAAATGTTCAACCTAAAAATTAATGAAGTAATTGAGCAAGATATCTTCGAAAGTGCTGATAAAGCAATCGAAAACATTAACATCGAAGCAAAATTAACAGAACTAAAAGAACATTTATATCAAACCTTTTTGAAATTAAGTAAATTTCAAAGCGACCAGCAAAGTTATTCATATTTTCAAGAATATATGCAGCAATGTCAAAATGATATAGATTTGCAGTATCAAAATGCAGCAAAAAATGATACAGTCGAGTTAAATTTACTTCCATATGTTAAGGAAGCGGCACAAGCAAATGAGCAATTTTATATTGAAAATCAAATTAAAAACTTTCGTCGTAAAAGTGAATATCAAAAAGAATTAGCCAATATACAAAACAAAAAAATAAGAATAGAAAAGAGGTAAAATGTCAGATTACAAAGATGTTATCAAGCTTTTAAAAACAGAGATGAAAAAATCTAAAACAAATCATTTTTCTCAAGAAAAAGTGTTTGACATTTTATTAAATCATAATATATATGTTGATGCAGAAGAAAACGATGATTTTTTAGATGCTTTATTTCAAGCAAATATTTTAGAAAACCACAGTGATGCAGGTGATTTAGATGCAGTTAGCAGAGACCAAATCGAAGAAGAATTGGAACCTAATTTCAAATCCGATACTCTAGATTTAGATGATGTAGATTTTCCATTAGATGAATTTGATGCAGATGAAGATTTTTCAGAAGACACCGAAGAACCTAATTATGATTTAGAATCATTATCAACAGATGATGAAGAAGATGAAGAAAAAGATGAAGAACCTGAAGAAGAAGATTCGATGTTTTTTGATGATGCTTCTGATGATGAATTTAGTTTTGGTGACTTTGATTTAGAAACCTTAGGTTCACAAGCAACTTTGCTAGAAACCGAGAATAAAAAAGCACGTAATTTAACTAACAAACTTACTGAAACAAATGATATAGTCAAATGATATATGCGTTGAATTGGTAAGTATGGAAAACTATTAACTGAAGAAGAAGAAGTACAATTATCCAAAGAAATGGACCGTGGTGGTTTTCGTGGGAAAAGAGCTCGTGATAAATTAATTTTAAGAAACCTACGTCTTGTGATTAATAATGCTAAAAAATATAAAAATCGAGGACTTTCATTTATTGATTTGATTTCTGAGGGAAATCAAGGGATAATGAAAGCAGTACAAAAATATGATGTTAATAAAGGATATAAGTTTTCAACTTATGCAACTTGGTGAATTAGACAAGCTATCACCCGTGCTGTAGCTGATCAAGCACGAACCATTAGAGTCCCAGTTCATATGGTAGAAACCATTAATAAGGTATCTAAAATCGAACGTGAATTGCAACATGAGTTAGGTAATGAACCTACCTTAGCACAAATTGCCGAGCGTATTGGTGGTGATTTCACTGCTGAAAGAGTTGGTTACATTAAAAAAATAAATATTGATCCTATTTCACTTGACAAACAAGTAGGAAAAGAAAATGATTCATCGTTTAGTGATTTTGTTAAGGATGAAGTAGTTATTAATCCAGTGGATTTTGCGGCCCACGAGGAGTTACATACTATTTTGCTTGATATGATTGATAATTATTTAGAAAAAGAAGAAAAAGAACTTATATGTCGTCGCTATGGAATAGGATATGATGAAAACGGACAACGGTATCGGATTCACTCCTTAGAAGAACTGGCAAAAATGCGTAACAATGTTTCAAAAGAAAGAATTAGACAAATTGAAAACAAGATTTTACGTAAATTGAAAGGAAATCCTAAATACGGTAAAAATTTAAGGGATTATTTAAGATATTAATGTCCGTAAATACTATTATAGAATATCTAGAAAGTCTATTTCCTTTGTCTAATAAAGAAATATGAGATCCATCTGGATATGCTTTAAAAGCAAACAAAAATAAAAAAGTAACAGCAGTTGTATTAGCTATTGATTTAACATCTGATGTTTATAACTTTGCATTAGAAAATCAGTGCAATTTGATTATCACCCACCATCCGTTTTTGTTTGAAAAAACAAAAACTGATATGCTACAAAAAGCAGAGTATAAACAGAAGATCAAAAAAGGGTTGGTTAAAAATAAAATTAGTGCATATTCAATGCATACAAACTATGATTTTGATGTAAATGGAACTTCATATCAAATTGCAAAAGCGATAAATTTATCAAGCTATGTAATTTCTGAAAGTCATAGATACACAGCGATAATTGCTAAAAAAATATCTATTTCAGATGTGCAAAAACTTTTTTGGGAATATTTAAATTTATCTAACTTTCAAAGCAATGCATCTGATTTAGAATATAAATACTCATATTGTGTTATTTTAGCCGGGGCAGGTGATATTATAACAATCAATCAGTTAGCTAAAAAATATCCTAATTCATTATTTATCACATCAGATGTTAAATGAAGTGATTGAATTGCATATAAAGAACATAAAATTGCTGTTCTAGCAATCCCACACCTAGTAGAACAGGTGTTTACAAACCATATACAAGAAATTTTGCAAGCAAAATTTCATAATCTTAAAATACATATATACAAACTAAAAATACCATATCAAAACATAAAAGGAAGTAATGAAACATAAAAAAATTGGTTTATTTTTCTCCTTAATGTTAGTAATCGGTTCTGTTGTCGGAATTGGTATCTTCTTCAAAAATGGTTCTATTTCTAGGACCACAGGAGGAGATGGAGTCACTTGATTACTAGCATGAATAGTAGGAGGTTTAATTTCACTTACAGCAGCATTATCATTTGCTGAAATTGGATCATTTAAGAACACAAAACTGACAGGTTTATCAAATTGAGCCTTTAAAGTAGGTGGTTCGCGACTTGGATACTTTACATCCATATCATTTTCAACATTTTACTTTGGTGCTTTAAATGCACTACTTGGAATCTTTGGTTCTGAAGTATGATTCACCTTCATTGGTGCTGCTTCAAAACTAGATACTTCACATATTCATAGTGTGGTTCATATTATTATTGGATTGTTATTTATGATCGTGTTTATGCTACTAAACTATGCATCAACTCGAACATCAGGGCAATTACAGTCATTTTTTACTATATTAAAATTTGTACCTATTTTAGTAGCACTATTCATCGGAATTGTGCTACCAAATGTACATAATGCAGGTGGAGTAAATGCATTTACCATTATCAATAAATCATTTAGCATCAAAGGATTGGTTGCTGCTTTACCTGCTGTATTATTTGCTTACGATGCTTTCTTAGGTAATGCATCAATGTCACATAAGATTAAAAAACCGAACAAAAATGTACCGAAAGCAATTTTCTTTGGAATGGCTTTTGTGGTGGTAATATACACCTTGATAGCACTTTCATCAATTTTACATAATCAAGGTAACATCGGTGGGTTATTATCAGATACTTTACCTAAATCAGTTGCAGCATACATCAGTCCTATTATTTGATTCTTTATTTTAATCTCAACATTTGGGGTTTTAAACGGACTTAGTGCAGCATTTATTAATGAAACCCATAATACTGTAAAATCCAAATTATACTTTGGAGCAGGTGCTTTGATTAAACGTTTTGGATTACAAAAAACATTTTGAATTTACATCACAATTATTTTTGCATTTTGAGGTGTTTTAATTTACATCCCAGCAATTATATTAAATACTGATATCTTAATCGATGCAGTATCAAATTATCCAACCTTATTCTTCTTTAATATTTATGCACTGGTAATTTTATTATATGCAATAAAAAGACATAAAATCAGTGAAACTAATAAGATTAATAAATGAGTATTTTATATTTCTGCTGCATTGGCTGTCACAGGAATAGCAGTTGCTGAAATAGTATACTTAGTAGTTATCTTTACATTCTTAGGTTCAAATACAACCAATCCAAATGGATGGGGAGTATTCTACGACCAAAATAAAGGTGGATTGATACCCAACTACTTACCTGTTTTATACTACTTTTTAAACTTAATTTTATTATTTAGTCTACCAGCAATTAATTATGCATTAGAAAAAGCAGTATTCAAAAACAATTTAGTTAAAAACTTTAGCACCTTAATTATGTTAGATGCACAAGAAGAAAAAGAAGAACAAGAAGTAGTAGAAAACAAAGAAGAACAATCTGATTCACAAACAGATAACGTTATTTCAAATAGACTTATTTGATAAAGAAAACACAGTTAAACTGTGTTTTCTTTGTTGCCTTTAGAACTATTACAACTTTTGCAAAGTAATTGAGCATTTGATAAATTAGTTGGGCCACCTAAACTCCATGGAATAATATGATCCATTTCTAAATTAGATTTTTCAAATTCATTTAAACATTTAGCACACTTAGCAACAACTAAGTTGCTATCTGGTTTATTTATTTTATTTTTATTAAATAAAGTTTCCTTTTCTTCTAGATTGAAGAATCTTCGTTTATCTACATCCGTAGTTTTTAATTCAAGAAGTTCGATGAAATATTTCTCTTTTTGTTTTGTATCGATTATTTTCATTAAATCTTTATCTTTATAAAACAATGTTATTTGTGCTTTTATTTGCACTGCATTTTGTAGAATTTGAGATTGTTTATCCTTATATTTATCTGCAAGTTTTAAAAGAAGAGGGATATCTTTATATTTATTGTTAATCTGTGGGAAAATTTTCTCGATAAATCGTAGCATTTTATTTATGTTTATACTATGATTGCTAAAACTTTCTTGATTCTTCATTCATTTTGCTATATTTTCCACATTAGAAAGTTTAGAAACAAGTTTTAAAATGATAAATTGATATTTTCCTCTTGAGTTTGTTTCACCAAAGAGATTTCTTAATTTTTTGTTATCTTTTACATATTGGTTTAATTCTTGGATGAATTTGTTATCTACCAATCCGTTTATAACTTCAAACTCACTTAAAGGAACACCACAAGTGTTTATTCGATAAAAAGCGGTTCGTTTTTCTTCTTCGGTTCCTGTATGAATTACAGCGCTAATTTTCATTTTACTAAATTCATCTTGCTTAGCTTTGTCGCTTTTACCAAGTTCATTAAAATTTTGACCATTTCAAGTAATTTCGTTATTTATATATTTCTTTATAGAATGAATTCTTTGTTTTCCATCGATTACTTCTAACTTATTATCATTTAATTTTCACAAAATAATAGGAGGAAGAACAAGTTTTTTCATCAAAGTATCTATAACTAACGATTGTTTTTCTGAGCTATAAATAATTTCTCTTTGTAATGTTATATCACTTATAATATCACCTGAATTAGTTTTATCAACTAATTCTTTTATGTTAAACTCTTTTGTTTCCATTATTCACCATCCTTTGTGGATTTTTGTTTTTGATTATTATTCTACTATATATTCTTTTTTTATTTATAAAAGGGTAACCTAATTCAAATTCATCTAATTTTGTTGTAGACATTTTACCAATGATCTCAAATTGGTCTGGATTGTATTTATCTAAAAATGTAATAGGTACTCCAATAGCTCCATCATAATCATATGGAATATCAATAACTTTATTAACATTAATTGCATTGTAGTTGTCATATTTTTGATAATATTCGGGGTTTTCTGCTCAACTTTTAGATAACATTAATTTAGTTTCTCTTGTTGTGTTTTCAATGTTAGTAAATCAACGAGTTAAACCTTTAAGACTTTTTGTTGGTTGTTCACCTGTAACAAAGTCCCCGGGACTTGTAATTCCTAATCAAACCTTATTTTCTTTTATTAATTTAAAGATGTCTTTATAAGAAATTCCATTTTTATTACCAATAATAAGGAATTTCAAATTATTTTCAATTAGTAAATTTATAAATTCTCTTAATAGAGAAAATGGAGGATTTGTTATAACTACACCATCAGGATGTTTTTTAGCAAATTCTGGGATGCTTGTTTGAAAAGTAGTTCCTTCATTTGTTTCTGGATTATAACTACTAAAATGTAATATATTATTTCAACCTTTATTAAAATCATTTCCTTGATTTTTAGCATTGAAAAAGCGAGAAAAAGCAAAATTATCATTAATACCATTTACAAAACCTTTTTCTCGATATTCTTGTTTTTGCGATTCTTTTAAAGTATCGTAATCATAATCACAAGGAAATAAAATGTGCTTATTTTGTAGAAAATTTTCATAATATTTTATTTCATTCGCTACATCTTCATATAAAGTGAAAAATTCATCGTTTTTTGCTCTTTTTGCCGAATGAAGATTATTGTTCTTATTTTGGGAATCTGTTATTTTAATAACACACCCCCTTTAACTTGCTAAATTTATATAGAAAACAACTTGTATTAAAAATACAAGCTGTTTGAATTTTTAGCAAGTTAAAATATTTAATTACACTTCTATATATATATATATATATGAGCAGTACTTATAAGTTTCATATTTTAACTTCCTTTCTTATTTTTTATGTTTAATACTTTGTATTTAACATAAAAAATATTTATATAAATTATAAACTAAAATTTCTAATTTCGCTGTTACATTGTCTAAAAGAGAAAATTTATAGTAAAAATACATTTAAATACCAAAGAAGTTTCAAAAACAAGGTTATGATACTTTATTATTAAATCGAAAGGATGTGAAAAACAACTTTTTGAATAAATAATTCATAATCGTTTATTATTAAATTTGAATCTGCTTGTGTATTTTTATCATATGAAGGTATTTTAGAGAAGGAGAATTTGTTATTATGTTTTATATCAAGGAAAAATGTAGAAAAAGTTTCATAGTCTTTAAAATCTATATTATCATAATTAAAATCAATAATACCGATAAATATTTTTTCAGGAGAATGAAAATATATTTTTGTATTATCTTTACCTAATATTCTGTATTTTATTAAGTCATTTTCAGTAACTGTTTCTCATTTTTTGATAATACCAGCATTCTTAGAAAAGTAAGGAAGTTTTTCAGGTATAAACAAGATTTGATAATAAGGAATATTTGCACTTCGGATGTTTGCTACTTCCCCTAATAAATTTTCAAAATAATTATTTTTATTTTGTTTAAAATTAGACATAATAAATTTTACCCCGACTGCAGCGAAATTTACATCGTTTTTCTTTATCAATATATCAACTGTTTTATCCATATATCTACCACAAATCTTCTCTTCTTTGCCATCTTTTAAATCTAATGAAACAACTTTGTAGATATCATTTTTATCTTTAAGTTGTTTTAATTTGTTAAATATATCCTTTGCGATCTGACTATGTAAAATTCTTAGCTTCCTATTACTTCTTGAACCATTGATAATATAAGAAACAAAACTCTCTTTTAAAATTTCTAAAATCTTATTATTCATTATCATCCAAACTTTCTGCATATAGTTTATAACATATATATTTTTTTAAATCACTAGTTGAAAAGGTGTAATAACCTCCGTTTTTGTATTTACCTAATATTTCAATGTATTTAATAAAATATTCATTTAATATTTCTTTTATCTTTTTAAAAGAAATATCGCCGGTAATGTAAAGTCCAGAGTAAATTGCAGTTCCAGGATCTATAATATTTAGTTTAATATCTTTTTGTGCTTTTATCAGGGTGTTTATGGATATTTTTTTCTTATATACATCTTTTATACCTTGTGTCCTTCCGAAACCATATCAGATGCCATTTTTTTCTATACTTCGTGCATTAAGAACATCCTTGTTGTATAAAAAATAATCTTGCAAATTCTTTTCAAAAGAAGAAAAATTTTTTAAATTACCATTGATATCATAAGGAAAGATTATACTTTCATAATTACCTGTCGAAGCTTTGTATGCAGGGATAATATATTTTGAATCAAATAAAAATTTTTTACTAATAAATATTTTATCAGCAAGAGTTGCTATTCCGTTTTTTACAAAAAAGTTTTTGCATTTTTTATCCGGAAATGTCAATATCTTCTTAATGGTGTTTAGATTTTCTATGTTCGAAAAATAGAAGTTATTATTAATAAAATAAATATTTGGACTTAATTCAGATATAAATTCCTTTTTACCCAAACCTGATCATTGAAAATATTTAGTTGTTTCATTCTTTTTTGATTTATTTAAGGTAAATATACCAGTATAAGCAGTAATGCCTTGAAAAGGTTGGTAATGCTTAAGGTTGATAAAACTTTCAAAATGAAAATTATCGATAATATATTTTCTGAAATTTGTTCCTGCTCTGCTGTTTGTAATAGATGTAGGTGTTATATAACTTAATATTCCAATATCATTAAGCATATTAATTCCTATTTCATAAAAAACTATAAATAAATCTGTCATCCCTTTGCTCGAAAACTTCATCGATTTAATAGCATCATAATTTTCCACTAGATTATGGATTCTAACATATGGAGGATTTCCGACAACATAATCCATTTTATTGTTATATTTATCGATTTGTATCGCATCTGCATTTAATATATCTCATCAAACTTCTTTTATTCTTCTTTCTTTTAAAATAGAATCTAAATTATTTATACATTGTTCAACTTTATCTGTTTGTATCTCGATACCGTGTATGTATTTAGATAAATCTTTTTCTATATTATCATAGCTACCGTTTTTTTGATAATAAGCATCACAATACCGATTAACAATTTCTTTTAAGAATGCCCCATCACCACAAGAGTTATCAATAATATGTTTGTTAAGAATAATGTCATCTTTATAAGATATATTATCTAGCATCATATCAACAACATTCTTGGGTGTATAAACTTCTCCTAAATATTTTACTTTGCTCATATTTTTATTTTATCATTAATTGATCATTCTTATATAATAATGTTAAGTGATTTAAAATATATAAAAAAGCAGAGTATAGTGATAATGTCATACAAAAACACTGTGTATTACGATACACTGTGTTTAAATTCATCTAAGTATAATGTTTCTTAATTATAAAATTTCTTATTCCACTGTATGTTCGGTAAATTTCTCGTTTTCTACTACTAAGAATTTATCACCTTTTTGAATTCCGTAAGGAACTAAGGCTAATTGAGCTTTATTATAATCCGCTTTGATTTCATTAAATAGTTTCTTTGAATCTACTGATACAAAGACACCTGAGTAGATACCGAAACCATTTATAAGTTTTTCATTATCTACCAATCCAATAGTAATTGTATTAGGACGGAACTTAGAAACATGTTTTAAGAGATGTCCAGTTCTTGAAAGAACTACAACATATTTATAATCTCCATCTTTTACTTTTTTTGCTATGTGGTAAGCAATTTGGGTTCTTTTATCGTGTTGATTAGAGTTATTTCAAACACTTTCAAGTTGTCTTCCATAGTAGTGTCTAGAATAAAATTCTTTTTCAGCACGTTTAGAAATATTAGTCATTGTTTTAACAGCTTCAAGGGGGAATGATCCGTTTGCACTTTCGCCTGAGAGCATTGTTGAATCGGTTCCTAATTCAACTGCATAGTAAACATCTGTAACTTCAGCACGGGTCGGATGTGGTGAATTTTCCATTGAATCCAGCATTTGGGTTGCTACAATAACTGGTTTACCTGCTTCCCGACACTTACGAATAATTTTCTTTTGGTAATATGGGACATCGTAGTAAGGGATTTCAAGACCTAAATCACCACGAGCAACCATGATTCCATCAGATTCCTTGATAATATCATCGATATTAATGCATCCAAGGTGTGATTCGATTTTTGAAATAATTTGAATGTGACTGCCCCCATTTTCATCTAAAAGTTTTCTTAGATCTTTTACATTTTTTGCTGTATTAACAAATGAAGCTGCTATATAATCAACATTTTGTTTAATCCCAAATTTAACATCTTCAATATCCTTTGTTGATAAAAAAGGTAGTGAAAAGTCTACACCAGGCAAATTAACACGTTTGTTAGTCTTAACTTTATGAGTATTTTCTGCACGGACTTTTACAAATCCAGTTCCTACTTCAATTACAACTGTAGTAAGTTTTCCATCATCGATTAGAACTTCGTTACCAACACATAAATCTTGTGACATATCATATGCAACTGTTATTTCAGTTGGAGTCCCTTCGAAAGTTGCATATTTATCTGCTGTGGTATGAATTAAAACTTCACTACCAGCACTTATCACTTGCATCCCATCTTTCATTTTTCCGATTCTGATTTCAGGACCTTTGGTATCTAACATTAATGAAATAGGGATATTTAATTCCTTAGATACTTGTTTTGCAAGATTAAATTTATTTAATTGTTCTTCATATGAACCATGACTAAAGTTTGCTCTAATGGTTGAAGCACCATTTAAAACAAGAGAACGCATCATTTCCAAATTATCGCTAGAAGGACCGATTGTAGCGACTAATTTTGTTCTTTTGTCGGTTAGTTTCATTTAATTCTCCTTGTTATTGATATACTATTTATTGTACCAAAAATATTATATTTTTTTAGAAGCATTTTTGCTTTATTGCAAATTTATGCAACTTTTTGAACAAATATAAATATAATTTTGTGTATTTTTTATAAGATTATGTTTATATACGGATGTTTTTGCTATATTTTGTAGTAAAAAATTTAAATTTGCTTAATTTATTAAAAATATTTCCATAAACACATTAAAAAAGCAAAACTTGCAGTAAAATTACATTATGAAGCAAGAATCAACATATTTTTCTAAAAGACAACTTGATGAATTAACTAAAACCGAAATGAATTTAATTGAATTTGCATCGTTATATCCTGATGAGTTTTATAAATCATCAATTAAACAACTTAGTAATAAAACTGATATATCTATTTCGGTAATATCAAAACTAGCTAAAAAGCTTAATTTTGATTCATTAAAAGATATGCAATTTTTTGTTTATCATAATTATTTAAATACTGATTTAAATTCCAATGAAAAACAAGATTATCCAAAATTTATTCTAAAACAGTTGTTTTTGTTTTATAAAGAAAGTATTTTTCGAACATCACATTTAATCAACTTAAATGATGTTAATAACTGTGTACACAACATAATACAATCAGATAAAGTATATTTATATGGAGCAGGAAGTTCTTATTTATCTGCATCTGAATTAGGGATAAATTTGCAGAAAATAGGTGTAAATGCTATTGCATTTAGAGATTTTCATTCACTATTATTGATTTCAAGTCAAAAAGATATAGAAAATAAATTTGTGGTTTTGTTTTCTAAATCGTGTGATACCAAGGAAATTAAATTTGCAGTTGATTTATTTATGCAAAACAATATTAAATTCGCACTTATCAGTGCAAATAAGCAAGCAAAAGAAAAATATGATAATGTAATTTTGTATTCGACACTGGAGCAAAACAAACGATTTATTTCAATATCATCAAAAATTAACCAACAATTTATTGCTGATTTAATTTTCTTGTTAATTTCACATCTTAAAGTTAAAAATTATGATTCAAAATATGCTGAAAATATAAAAATTCTTAATGCATGAAATAAAAATAATTTCTAATTTTTAATTCATATAGAGAAATTTTTTTCTTTTATCCTTCCTATAAATAACAAAAGATAGAATTATTACAGGAGGAAAAATGAAAGTATTTAAATCTGAATACATCTTTATAGATAAATCATTTAATGATAAATCAGAAGTATTCAATTTCATCGCAAATAAAGCAAATGAACTTTCAATTTCAGATTCTGTTGAAAAAACTTTTGCTGCATTACAGCAGCGAGAAAAAGAGTTTTCAACAGGAATGGAAAAAGGATTTGCAATCCCTCATTGTCAATCTGAAAGTATTTTGCAACCTGCTTTGTTTTTCATTAAATCAAAGACACCAATTTCATGAGATACCTTAGATAAAAGTGATGTACATAATATGTTTGTGATTTTGATTCCAAACGAAAATAAAAATAACTTACATATGCATACTTTAGCTAAGGTTTCTACTATTTTACTTGATTTACAAACAACCGAAGAACTACAAACAAGTAATGATGTCAGCCGAATATACAATATCATCGATTCGTATTTAGAAAATAAAGATTTAGCAACTACAGCATCAAAACAGGGCAAAAAAGTAATCGGAATTACATCTTGTGCAGTCGGTATTGCTCATACATATTTATCAGCAGAAACACTACATAATAAGTTAAGTGAATTAGGATATCAACCTAAAATAGAAACACGAGGATCAGTCGGAATTCAAAATCAACTTACACAGCAAGACATCAAAGATGCAGAATTTGTAATTATTGCTTCAGATGTTAAAATTCCTTTAGAAGATTTTGATGGTAAAAAAGTATATGTAACATCAACAAAAGAGGCAATTCACAATCCAGATATTGTTATACAAAAAGCATCGCTGGCACAAATCTATCATAATGAAAATAAGGTAGAAAAAAGTAAAGATGATACCAAACAAGGAGTTTTAAAGCATATTATCAAAGGGATATCATATATGATTCCGTATGTTATATTTGGTGGTATTATGATAGCGATTTCCTTAGGATTAGGTAAAGCTATTTATGGAAATAATACATCTGCTCCAAAAGGAGATTTCCTATGATGGCTGCTTGAAATCGGGGTTGTTTCATTTACCTTGATGATTGGTGCATTAGGTGGATATATAGCATATTCAATTGCAGGACGAGCTGCAATTATGCCTGGTTTTGTAGTATCGTTTATTGCTAATAAAAATGATTTATTCTTTAGCATAGGTGGAATTTCAGCAGCAACCCCGATGGGGTTTGTCGGAAGTATTCTGTTTGGATTATTAATAGGTTATACTGTTAAGTGGATAGCTAATTTAAAAATTCAAAAATCCATTTCTGCTATTATACCTATGTTTGTAATACCGATCGGAGTAACTTTATTTTACTCTATGCTGGTAATTTTTGTCATAGGCGCTCCAATAGGTTATGTGATGGATCGCTTTATTGAAGCTTTAAAACATATCTTTACAAAAGATTCTAACATCGGAATATGAATTGCATTGTTGCTTGGTATTTTATTAGGAGGAATGGCTGGTTTTGATATGGGTGGTCCGATAAATAAGGTTGCATTTTTATCATCATCTGCACTTGTAACACAAAGTATATTTGAACCTATGGGTATGGTAGGTGCTGCAATTCCTGTTGCTCCACTTGGAATGGGTTTTGCTACCTTGATTTTTAGAAAGAAATTTAGCAATAATGAAAAATCACTGGGTGCATCAGCTATTTTGATGGGATTTATTGGTATTTCAGAAGGGGCTATTCCATTTGCTGTTGCTGATCCAAAAAGAGTTATTACAGCAAATGTAATTGGTTCAGCAGTAGCAGGGGGAATTGCAGGTGCTTTATCAGTGACTAATGCAGCAGCGCATGGTGGACCAATTGTAGCAATTTTAGGTGCAGTAGGTTCGAATGTACACGGAACTGGACTTGGTATTCTATTTTATTTTATTGCTATTATCATCGGAACTACTATTACAGCATTAATTTATGGTTTTTGAAAAGACAAGGAAATTAACAAGGATTCTAAGTTTGCAGCAGCAATAGCAAAAATAAATTTCTGAAAGAAAGGTAAAAATGCTAAAAACTAAGTTTTTAAAATATAAAGATTGAATAATCCTATATACTATTATTTTTGTTGCAGTAGTCTTGCTAATTGTAGGTATCACTTTAACTGCTCTCGGAGCACCAGAATATAAAATATTTGTTGCTAATGCAATTACAAAAGGAAAAAGTGTTATAAACATTTCACAATTTATCTATGGGATATTCTTGTTAGTTCTATCAGGATTATTACTTATTTTATTAGCATTATTTGCTAACTCTGCTTTTAATAAGAAATTAAGAAACAATGAATAAAATTATCTTTTTAAAACCTTATTTTAAACAAACATTATGAGCTAATAATAATATTAAACAAATGTATCGTTTGGATTTTAATGCTGGTGAAGCGTGATTGATATCAGCAATCAAAGATTGTGAATCTGTAGTTGCACATACAAAGCAAACCTTAAATGAATTTATCAAAAGTCATTCAGAATTTTTCGGTTTAACAAAAAAGCAAGCTCAATCATTTATATATCCGAATTTAACTAAGTTTTTGGATGCGAGGCATCCATTAAGTATCCAAGTACACCCTGATGATAACTACGCAAAAGCATTTGGTTCATTAGGTAAAAATGAGTGTTGGTATGTTTTAAAAAACAATCATCAGCCCTTTATTTTAGGGACGAATACAGATCAAAAAGAAAAGATATCTAAATCAATTAATTCTTCGGATATTGAACAATATTTAAATAAAGTGGGTTTGCAAATCGGTGATTTTGTTTTTATTCAAGCAGGATTAGTCCATGGAATCCCATCTGAAACAATGGTATATGAATTACAACAATCTAGTGATATTACATATCGGCTTTATGATTACCAAAGAGTCGATGAGAACGGAAAAATGCGACAAATACATAGCGATCAATCACTAGAAACGATGAAATTGGAACTTCAACCAAAAATTCAAAAATACCAAAAAAACGCCTTATATAATGCGGCAAACTTTAATTTATCGGTATATGATTTAAATAATGAAGAGATAAAGATCAAAAACAAAGCAAAGCATTGTTTGGAAATAGTTGTTTATTCAGGTATTGGTTTTATTAATGATGTTACTATAAGAGCAGGGGATGTTTTACTTGTTAGTTATGCTTTAAAAGATGTATTAATAAAAGGTTCTATGAAAATATTTATTAATGTGTTATAAAAACCTATCCATAAAGATAGGTTTTTTTAAGTTTCTCAGTTAATTGTGGTTGGGTCAGTTGGATTTGGATTGATTTTAGTTCGTTTGATTTTTCCATCTTGTACATGGATTACTCGATCTGCAATTGCTTCAATTGCAGGGTTATGAGTAACCATAACTATGGTAGTTCCATATTTTTTATTAATGTTAAATAAATATGACAGCACAATTCCTGTAGTTTTTTCATCCAAAGCAGCAGTAGGTTCATCAGCAAAAATAATAGCTGAATTTTTTGCTAAGGCACGTAAAATTGATATCCGTTGTTGTTGTCCACCCGACATCTGTGATGGGTATTTATTCATAACTGATTCCATATCAAATTCTTTAAATAATTCGTTGATATCAAGTTTTTTATCTGGATCTTTTTGTAAATAAGCACCAGTTTGCACATTATCATAACCTGATAGGTTTTGAAGTAAGTTGTAGTTTTGGAAGATAAAACTTACATTTTTTCTTCGAAATAAAGTAAGTTTCAAATCGCTTAAATAAGGTAGGTTTTCATCACAAACTATCACA
Organism: Mycoplasma sp. AC1221; assembly: GCF_054353815.1. Lineage (NCBI taxonomy): Bacteria > Bacillati > Mycoplasmatota > Mollicutes > Mycoplasmatales > Mycoplasmataceae > Mycoplasma > Mycoplasma sp. AC1221. Next base: position 26,899 of record NZ_JBTHHH010000007.1, read on the forward strand.
TCTCCACGAGAAGGTCGATCGAGTCCGCTGATTAAGTTTAGCAAGGTAGACTTACCGCCACCAGACTTACCAAAAATCATTATAAATTCACCTTTTTTGATGTTTAATGAAACATTTTTAAGTACACGGGTTACTTTATAACCAGATAAATAATATTTTGAAACATTACGAACTTCGATGATATTATCTTCAGTGTTTTTTAAATCAAAATGTTCGTCCCTAGGGCGTTTTTTATTTGCAGCAATTTTTAAAATTCGAGCAATTTTACGATCTACAATCATTTCCTTAGAATCAGATTCAGCATCTAGGATTTCAAAAACATTTTTACGGTTTATTTTAACATCAGAAACTTTTTTAGAAATTGTTGCAGGTTCTTTGGGTTCTTGCATAATTTCTTGAGTTTTTTCTTCAGATTCAATGATTAACTGTGTTTTTGGTTCTTGATCATTGTTTTGCTGATTTGGTTGTTTTTGTTTCATTATTTACCTTTCAATAAGTCAATTGCCTTAATTTTATTAATGTTGTATCAAGATAGAATTGCTGTGATTAAGAATACACCAAATATGATGGAAGCTGTGAAAATAAAGTTTAACGGACTGATAGATAAAGGGATAGCAATAGCAGCACCAGTAGTAAGGAAGTTAGCAAAGAATACCATTAATCCATAAGCAAAAGGAAGTGAAATAATAATAGAAATAATAATAAATGGGATATAGATACCAAAGAACATTTTAAGTTTTTCCTTGTTATTGTATCCTAAAATAGATCAAATTGCGATGTTCTTCTCATTTTCGTTAATTAGTATGGTTGAAATAATAATAAGAATTATTATCGAAATTAAGAAACTAAGGATGGTAATAATTGTGACAATGATTTGTACAGTTCTTGAAATTCCTTGTGTGAAAGAAATTTCAATTTGTTTTGAATCAAGTCCAGTAGCAACAGGGATAAAGAGTTGGTTATCAAATTCTTTAGCAAACTTTTCAATTTGTATGTCTGCTAAATTACGTTGTTTTTGATAAAACTCTTGTAAAGGTGTATCCTTAGGATTATAATCTGGATCTAAGAATTTGGCTATATCTAAGTCACTATATCCCATCGCAGCCATTGCTCCATCAGCAGGAGAGTTCTTAACTGTGTTTTTTGAACCGAAAATTCCATCGAATAAGTCTTTTTTGTCTTTTTCTGTTATAGATTTAATAGAAAAAGAAGCAATCGATCCAGAGTAACCTGAAACAGAGTATAGGTTAGCAGATCAAATAAGTTGAATTGGTAGTGGATTAGTTGAAAGAATACCATTAAATTTGTATGCATCATCATTTTGACCATTAAATTCTTTATCGACAAGTGAATCTAAACCAATCAGCATATCAGCAGCTTTCTTAGGGATAATGAATTCATCTTTGATATAAGTTTGATTGATTGCTTTAACAACAAAGTGATATTTATGTGGTGTTATAACTGGTTTTCCTAAAACTTTATTAATACGATTTTGGTAGCGATAGACAAGGTTTTTAGGTTCTAAATTAAGAATTGAACCAATTGCTAAATGGTACTTACGTGCCGAAACCTCGTTTATAACAAGCGGGATATCTTTATTCAAATCAAAATTATTGTTAGCAAAGTCATTATTGATTTCTGTTAATAAGTTTTGATCACCGTTTTTAATAGCAATTTCCTTAGAGTTAGGACGATATCCATATAGACGTATTTTTTCACCATTAGGTAGTTGGCTATCGACATAGGTATATGTTTCATCATATCTAGGATCAAGGTAAACTCCATTAAAAACGATGTCAAAATCATATATCCCTTGTTTTGCTAGTTGTTCATAACCATTTACCAAGAAAGCACGATATTCATCGCGGAAATATGTGGTTTTAATGACATTGTGATTATATTTACCATCATCATCGCTTCAGTTCATTACAAAGAATTTTCCATCGATGATGTTATCTACGCTCGGAACATATAAAAAGAAGTTATTTAAACCAAGTTGATGTGCTTTTTCGAAATCAACATTATTTGTTTGTTTGCCGTTTTCAACTTTGAAAGGGAGTCCTTTTTGTGTTTTAGTAAGTGCATAACCAATTTGATCACGACTTTGGATAATTCTGGATTTTTGTACATCAGGCAAGGATTGAAATACAACACTGAATGGATCAATAGAAATTGACGAATCAATTTTGATATTAATTGAAAACTGAGTAATAAGATGTGGATCTTTGAATGTAGGTTCTCCGTTTTTATTTTGCACATTAATAGCAGTTGAATAACCATTTTTAAAGTAATCTGCTTGATATGCATTAAGTTCTGTTGCTCGACCAATTGGAACATAAAGTGAGTTCTTTACATCTTCTGGATTTAAAATCTTTAATGAACCCCCTTCAGTAGTTGGTGTTGTTAAGTCTATTTTATAGTTATATTTGCGGTTTTCGTATGTTTTATCAATTGTTTTATTGAAGATTCCAAAAGTTGCAAAACCAAATGAAGTAGTAATAGATGCTAAAATAACTGATATTCCAAAGGAAGCAAGTTTTCAAAAACTGTTAAATATAAGCGATGCACCAAATTTAGTTTTAACACTACGGTTTTTAAATACTTTAATATATTTTTGATAACTTTCACCAGTGCTTACATCAACAATTCCGGACATTAAGTCAATTGATTTATATCTTAGCGACCTTAATGAGACAACGATGATTAAAATGGACATTGCAAGCAGCGGCACTATAATATTAACTAAAAAAGAAATAATAGAGAAATTAAGTGTTTCTATCGGAACAGTTCAATAATTATCAAGGATTTTTATTGCAAGTGATTGCATCGAAAATCCAGTGATATACCCAAGCAAGTTTCCGGTAAAAATAGTAAAGAAAGCAAAGGTTGTCATTGAAAGTGAAATTTGAAGTGGTGTATATCCTTGTGCAACCAAAATTCCAATAACTTTGTTTTTGTTTGCGATATATCTTTTGATAATAAATGTAACTGAAATGGTTACTAAGAAAACCAAAATTGCTAGAATAACATTTGAAACATAACTAAGGGTGGTGATAATAGTTTGAACTGAAGAAATACGGATGCTACGCTCCGGGTTAATCGGGTCTAATTCATTATATAAATATGTTCTTTGTAACTTCGATGTGTCATCAATTTTACTTTGTACATATTTTTCAATAATGTTCTTAAGTTGTTCATTGGTATATTTAGAAGTGTTTTTAACTGTTAAATATTCTTTAACTAAACTACCACGATAAGCTTGATGAATGCGATCGAATCCTTTGTTATTTACATAAACAATAGCTTGAGATTTAGTATCTACTTGTAAGTTGTTTTCATCTAAGACAGGATAAAAGTAATCAAAAGAGATGTCATCACCTATAATTAAGTATTTCGAACCATTTACATTAATTTTATATTTTTCAGGTAAACTGTCGATTAATTGTAGCATCTCAATCGGATTAACTGGTAATTCACCATCATAAATTTCTTTATGATTATGCAACATATATGCATAATTTACTTTTGCTAAATATGAAGCAGATTGGTTAAATACAAGAATGTTGTCAATTTTATTAAACCCAGTTAGTGAGTTAAGTAGGTTAAAGAAAACATCACCAAGGTTAATATCAAAAAACTTGTATTCGCTTGGATTTTCAGTTACTGCATTAAGGATGTTCACGAAGAAATCATTATCAATAGAAATTTCCCATACAAAGTCATTTTCAATAGAAGGTACACTACCACCGATAACTTCTGATTGTGAATTATTTGCATCACCACTTTCTTCATTTTTATTTTTTACCACTAATGGAATACCTAATAATGAATTAATAAATTCATAAGTGTTTTCTTTACCAGAACTAAGAAGTTGTTCAAAGTCGATAATCTTATTAATTAAAAAGTATCCAACATTTGAATCATTTTCAGATGGTTTTCCGATGTTGTTTTTATCAGTTAGTAATCAAATAAGTGCTTGTGGATGTTTTCGGATTAATATTTTATTGGTAATAAGCGGTGGTATCCCGATTTGATCGAGAAATTGTAGATTTGATGAATATTGGTTAAAAAAGTTGTTAATTAAATAATAATGTTTAATAATATCATCGGTAATAACTTTATTAACAAAAACGTCCTGCATAGTAGTAAATAATGTATTATATTTTAATTTGATTCCATCATATTCCGTGATTTCTTTATCAAATGGTGCATATTGTTCTTCTGAAGCAATATATGAAAAAAGTTTTGTGATTTCATATGCATATGTACTTAAGAAGTTTTCAAATTCAGGATTTTGGTCAACAATATTTTGTAAATCTTTGTTAGAATATTTACCATTTTTATCTTTTGCAAAGAAAAGTCTTTGCATTTGTTTTGGATTTGCAAGCGAACGAGTAATACCAAATTTTGTATGTTCAGAACCAACTATATTCTGAGTTGAAGGCAGAAAAAGTTCAAAACTATTAAAAGAATCAATAGTGTCTTTTTGATTTGCTAGTGCTAGCAAGTCATTAGCAAATTTTTGTTTTTGCTGTAAACTACCATTGATTTTTGGATTAAATAATTCTCATCATACTTTTAAAAGTGGAAGAATATCAATAAGGTAGTTATAATCTTTATAATTCAAAGTTAAAAGTTTTGAAATAACACTATATGAAATAGTTAGAAAAACATTTGAATCTAAATTAGGTTCTTGATTAATATATGCATTAGCAAGTTTGAAAAAAGAATGTAATGAATCAGATTTTTTGCTTGTTTGTTCTCCAAAAGTGTCAAAGAAGTAACGTCAAATTTGGACGATGTTATTAATTTTCTCCTTATTTCAAACTTGATTTTTATTAGTTAATCCAAGATATTTATATGCAAGAGACAAAATATTACTTGGTATTTTTTGTCAATCGATACTGTTTAATTGCGAGATGTTTTCAATTAAGGTGCTTAAGTTTGGTGTGCTTGCAGTTGGTTGAGTTGATGTATTTTCTGTAGCTTGTGAATTGGTAGGTGAGCTAACATTACCTTGTAATAAATCTAATAAATCAAAAAAATCTAATTTATCATCATCTTTTGCAGGTATAGTAATATATTGACTATCACCTATTTCAACACTCTGTCCTTTAAATGAAAGATTTAACATCTTAGCTAGTGCAGTCTTGATGACACGATCGGAACCTGGAACATTAAATCATGCTTTTAATGTGGCATAAGTTAAATCACTATTAGTTAAATATGAAAGTGCTTGATATTCTTTTAGTTTAATAACATTCTTTTGAATATCTAATTCTGATCGCTCTGTTTCAAAATGAGAAATTTTTAGGTTTTCTTCTAATGTTTTGATAAACACATCTGTATCAAATGCACGAATAAAGAATTTAATCCCGTTTAAAAATCTTGTATAGTCTTTGGATTTTCCGTCATCAGAAAGAAAAATAATATCAGTGAGTTTTTTAACGAGGTTTGTACTTTGTCCTAATATCGAAGTGAAAATATTATTTTTTTCTCCGATATTAAGAATAAGTTGCGGGTTGATTGTATCGAGAAGAGAAATTAAAGCAGTTTTAAATTGATTTGAATCAATTGATTTTAAAAGTGCAATAATAATATCAAAAATACTTAGTTTGTGTTTACCATCTTTGCTGTGTGTATCAGGGAATGCAGGATTTTTGATAGTTTTGTTATATGAAGTTTCAAAGAAATTTTGAATAATATCGGTAAACTTTTTAAAATCAATAGTCTTAATTATATTGATAAATGCTTTAATAGTAGCTTTTATATCATTTGAAAAATCGATAAATACATCTAAATCAAAAGTGTTTTTTATATCTTTACCTGTAATTAAATAAATAAAATTAAAAAGTTTTTTAATTTCTGTTTTAATAAATTCTTTTGGTGTTTGGTGGTTTTGTTCTGCTTTTTCGATTAAAGAATAAATTTTTTCAAAGATATCAACGAATAACTTTTTAGCAAAATCACCATTTGGATCGTGTGACATATAATACAATCCGTCTAATACAAGTTTTGGCAAAATATTAAGGTTAATTAATCCACTAGAGAAGATAGAAGCAAAATCGTTTTTATCAAATGTATATGTTGCTGCTTGAACAATAGAATATATAGTTTCTTTTTGAATAAAACCTTGAGTAACTAAGTCAGTGTTTAATAAAGCTTGTTCAATACGTTCAACACCAAGTTTCAGTGATTTTTCAGCAAATGCTTGGTTTAAGACATCTGTTTGCGGAGCCCTGTATCCAAAAGGGATATAAACAGTATTAGAAAATTGATCAGATTTTTCTACATATGAAGAAGTATTCAATTTAACCTGAACGGTAAGATTGTTTGTAGTTAGATAATTTAATATTTTATCAATTGGGACCTTGCCATTAACAAAACCAGGTATTTCTACATTGATTCAATTTAAAATCTTTTTATTGGAATTATAAACAGGTTTAGTTAAATAAAAATCATTTTGATTCAATCATACAAAACCTAAATTAATAAATTGGTTATATTGATCATCTCTTAAATCATCGCGACCTTGATAACGTGTTAGATGGTAAATTTTTTGATTTTCAATATTATGAATATCACCATTTAGCGAGTTAACGATTTCTAATGGAGCATATTCGCGATCTATATGAATATATTTGTCAATGGGTTCGACATTAAATCTGAGTTGAACAATAATTTTAAAAGCAATAAAAGGATTTACTTCTTTTGTTTTAAAAAAAGAAGAAATTTCATTATTTGAATTATCACCTTTAATATTTAAAATCTGTGTTGGTCTACTTTGCTCATTAACTAATTTGTCAATGTTATTAGCAATACCATTAATTTCTTGATTCCTATCACCTAAATTAACAAAATGAAAAACATTTTTTCCACTATCTTTTTCATCAAAAGAATCAACTGTTATGCTTTGACGAATCCCGATATCAGAAGCAGGAACATATTTTTGTATTTGATTATATATTTCGTGCTTAACAATATCTAAAGCCCCGTTTTTTATAATATTGAAACGATCCCCTAAAATATTTTTGTTAATTAATTCATTAAAATTAGTTTCACCAATAATTTGGTTTTCAATTTGAGCAATGGTTTTTGGTTTGTCAAGAATAAAAAGAATTTTTTTAAAAGGTGTAGGTTGATATTCATCAGGAGCTAATGAAAGTTTACTATGGTTTATTTCATCTAAGGAAACAGCAGGATTGTTACTTCTAATTAAAACCTTTTGTCCTAGTTTAACATCATTTTGTGAATCAACAAAAGGGATGTTATAAATAAGAATTTCCTTTTCTCAAAAACTAAAGTGTTTTAAGTAACTTGGAACTTCTCCATTATTTTGTTGGATTTGATTTTCTAAAAAGGTTCGATATGATCCAGTTCACTTTGATTGATTTTCTTTATCGTATGTAATTTCATATTCTTTACGTAAGAAAAACGATTCAATACGTCGGATTTTGGCTCATTTATTCGGAATAAGATAATCAGCATTTTTGGTAAATTCAAATTTTTCTTTTTTTGATACAGCAAAAGATGGAGAAGAAAATAAATCTGAGTAATTAAGGTTAGCCTTTATTTCTTTACTTATATATTTTGTAATATCATCATCTTTATTATGTGTATATAGTGTAGGTTTATTTGAACCGTCAATAATATATACATACGGATTATTCCCTAAAGGTACCAAACCAAGCAACTTTGCCAACTCATTATTTTCAACCTTAACAACTGCATCAGTTAATTCTCATTGTTTTCCTTTAACAAAATCAAAGGTGGCCTCATGTGTATCAGCATTAATATATAAAGCAGATAATTGTGAAAAATATATATTATTTTGATTTTCAGAGTTAATAAATGCAATATCAGAAAACTTGTATTGTTTATCAAGGTGAAATTTATCAAAAATATGTAGTTCTTTTGTAACAACACTTTGAGAAAAACTACCATCATCATTTTTTTGGTAAAGATTAATCAAATAATTCTTTTTAAAATGCATCTTCTTTTGTGGTTTTGTATAATCTAAATCCAAAAATTCTGAATCATCTGATGCTGAATATGTATTGTAAAGAGTAGAGAAATCATTTTTGAGAATATATTTATGCTTATCACTTTTGTCATTAAAGAAGTTTGAAATATTTATATAACGATCAGTTATTTCGTTAAAATCGATGATTTTCTTATTTGAAAATGCATCGTCTGAGACATAACGAATTCCTTTGTCATAACCTGCACCACCAGTAAATTTGGTTTCACCATTGATATAATATCCATCATTAAATGCTTGTCCAGAAGCAGGAAGGTTATAATCAACAGTTAAATCGTGTGCAACAGAGATTTTTTTATAGTTATTAAATTGAGTTCGCATCGCTTTTGATGTATCATATAATACAGTAAAAATACCAGATGTTAAAAATATAAGAATACTTAAACCAATAACAATGGCTTTGTTTTTAAATAGCGATCGAAAAACTTCTTTAAATAAGTTTCACATATTTCTCCTACCTTATTATATAAACTAAAACAATATAATAGTTTAATACAAAGTATTAAACAATTATATAATATTTTTAACAATATATTAGTTTATTTTTTCACTACGATAAAGCAGGATTTGTAAGAAAAAAACGGAAAGTAAAACAAAAAGTTGCAATTTAATCTACAACTTTTTGTTTTACTTTTTATCTTGATAAAGATTAGTGAAACTTTGTGGATATAAATATGCCATTTTTGAAACAACTTCTTTAAATGATTGTGGGTTCATATCATCTCCGCTTGCACCTCAGTATTGGTATTCTTGGGTATCAAAAATAGAGAAATTACTTGATGTTCATCTACTGCCTTTAGCATCCAATCCAACAATTTTACCTTTCGAATCATAAACACCACTACCAGATGAACCATTAAATCAATCGTAATCTTTCACTTGTCCTCATATCGCAGGACGCTGTGTGTTATAATTTGAAACAAAATAACTTGTTTTTATTGGATTATTTCCAATAAGATATTCGCGGTATCTTAAACCAGGTGCAGAATCTGCATTACCATTTGCTCGGTTTTTTGGAAGGGTAGCCATATAAAAGTTTAAGTTATCGAACGAAGAAACATATAATGATAATGTTGAAAAATCGATTGGTTTAAGGTTTTGAAAATCTAGAAAATGCTTGATAGCAGCTTTTTCCTGTGTAGTTAATTTTTTGTTATCGTGTGTATAAGTATCTAAGTTTTGATAATTAAAATGTTTGAAAATAGGAGCAAAATCAACTATTGCAATAATTGTATCAACATTTGCATTGTTATTTTTGTTATGATCACTAGCATTTGGATCTTTGCGATCAACTACTTCACCATCGGTGTTTTTAAATTCATCATAATCATTTGCAACATTAGCAGAAAGATCTAAGAAGATTTTGTATGTAATACCTGCTTCATTTTCAGGGATTTTAAAACTATAAATATTACCAGTTGGATTAATATCACCTGTAAGTTTTGTATCGTGATAAAAATCTTCGTTATTGGTTGAATTTATTTGTGTATATACAGGTTGATATCTATCAACCGAGTTAGGATTAACAGGACGATTCATTAAAGTTGGTGCAATAAGTTTTGCATCATGCACGGTAATGATTTTTGCACCAGAAGCATCGGTAGAAACTTTATATAAATCCTTATTTATATCAGATGTATTTGTATGTCATACGTGATAATTAACAAATGCATAAAATCTATAGTCATCTTTTTTGTCGCTTACTTTACCAATGATGTTTCAGGTTCCATCAGCTTGATGGTTGATGCTAAAAACTCTGCTTCTAGCTTCCTGGATAGGTGCTACATTATCTTCTTGATATAATCTTTTGCTTCGTTCGTTTCCTTTCGGTGAATCTTGTAAGAAGTTTGTAGTTGGTTCTCCATGATCTGTTGAATCAGCAAGCACCTTAACATCATATTTATCGATGTAACCTTCTGATGATGTTAAAATAGAGTTTTTATCAATTTGATGTTTTTGTTTAAATGTTATTTTAGGTGTGCTATCAGTTATGCTTTGAATTCAATTAACAAAAACATCGAAACGGTTTATAAATGCAGAGCGACTGTTTGAGTGATTGTGCATTGATAAGATGTTATTAAATTTAGTTCCGTTTTTAGTTTTTAAAACAAGTTTGAGTATGTTGTTTTCAAAGTGTAAAGCAAATGTTACATTGTTTTTAATTTTAGCAAATAATACTTGCTGCAAGGACTTTTTGCCTGAAACATAATCAAACATAAAATCAACATTTGATACATGTTTATGTTCTTTAATATTTTTTAAGGAAACAGGAACAATAACCTTAGAACGAATATCTGAAACTTCATTAATATCACGATATGCAGCAGTATTCATATCTAATTCAAAAACCAATCAGATGATAACATCTTCATCAGGTACTCCGTTTGTATTGATTTCACTAAGATCTTGGGTAAATGATGCAGATGTCTTATCTTCATTGATTTTGAACAATGAGTTTTCAAGGTAATTACGAGTTTTAAATCAATGAATATTTTGTTGTTGATTATTTTTATATAAAACAAATTTTGTTTCGCTCTTACTTTCCTTAGTATTTGGATATCTATGGATAAAATTATAGAAGTTATTATTATAGTCTAGCAAAGTGTTGAAGTTTTGTGGAGTAAAACTTATTTTGGTGTTTTTGTTAGCTTTCTTGCTTTCAGCAACTAAATCAGATTTGCTAATAGTTTCGGCATTTTTTAATGTTCCTGTACTTGTATCGCTTCCACCTGATAATTGGTTTTTTAAGTCAATGCTTTGATTTCAGTTGAAAATGTATGAAAAAGCAATGTTTTTAGATGCTAAATCTTTTCTTTTTAAAAAGTTTACATTACTACCCGAATTAACAACATCGAGATATTTAAGTTTATATTTAATTTGCTCTTGAAAACCAGATAAAGAGAATTTATGCAATTGATTAAAAGGGATATAAATTTTCTTAGTTGCTGGTATAGAGTTACCAGCATCAAAATTTTCGTCTGCATTTAAAATTTCACTTTGACCACCACCAAAAATATCAAGTGTACTTGAACTATCTGTTGATTTCTTTTCGGTATATACTTGTTTTTCAACATCAAAAGTAAATACAAAAACTTTATCTGAAAGAATCTTTACTTGATCTGATGTTCAATTAAATGCAGCACTACCAAAAATTTCTTTGCTACTTTCGTTTTTATAAACAGTCAAACTAGTTAAATCAAGTGAATTAAAAGCACCTTCTGGTAAACTAAATTTATATTTTTTTTGTAAACTAAAAGGAACTTTATAAGAATTATTAAAGGTTGCTTCGGTAATAACATATTGATTTTGATAATTGCTTAATAAATTACTTTGAAAAGTTCAATTACCTGAATTTTTGGTTAAATCAATATATTTACTCCATTTATTGTGTTGGTCAAAACTTTTAACTAAAACTTTTGCAGTAGTGATGCTTGCATCATTAAAAGTTATTGTAATGGTTGAATTATTTTCAGAAATACTTGAAATATCTGTTGTTTTTGTCGAATCAATATGTAATGTTAATTCGACATCATTAGATGTACTTTTAGCAGTTGGTGAAGCTAGATAGTTAAAATATGTACTTCAGTTATCTTTGCTATTTAAACTGCTTTGTTCTAATTCAGAAAAGTTAGTAGAATTATGAATATTTAACTCACTACTTTGGATAGCATCTGCATTTTGTAAATCATATGCATTTCCATAATCGCTAATTTGGGCTTGAATTTGTGGAGTTGTATCTTTTGATGCTTCTGCTTCTTCTTGTCCAGCAGAAAGGGTATAACCAGGATTTTGTGAACTTTGTGAATTGTCTGGTTCACTTGGTTTATTTACAGGTTTATTTTCATTATCCTGGTTATTTTGTCCGCTGTTATTTGTTTTACTTGAATCAACTAAAGTTTTAAAACTAAGGTTTAATGAACCATCAGCAACTTTAAGTGATGTATTGTCATATTGAATTTCTGTGATTTTGTAATTTGTATCTGAACTTAAACCACTTAAACTAACAATAGCAGTATCTAGATTATTAGTATCAAGTTGCTTAGAGATTGTAAAATTATCAGAAGGATTTAACGAAATAGATAATTTATTTATATTAAAATCTGAAATATTATTTAATTTAATTTTTAAGGTTGCAGATGTCGAAGTTATGTTTTGTGTCGAAATGTTATTAATAGATATGGTGGGTTCATTTTCTTTTTGTGGATTTTGGTTGGAGTTATGTTGCTCTGGTTCAAGGGTTTTGAAAGTAAAATCATTACTATTATTATAAGTTGATTTTATTGAGACATTATCATATTTTATATCTGAAATGGTATATTGGGTGTTTTGATTCAATCCACTAATATGCACGATAACCGAATTTGGATCGCTGCTATCTATTTGTTTGCTAAATGATGCTCCATCAGATGGATTTATGGATACATCAAACTTGTCAACTTCAATATTAGGAACATTTGATAATTTAACAGCAATATCTACAGAATTTTTTGTAATATTCAGATGACTTATATTGACGATGTTAGCATCAGTTTTTGATTCTTTAGGTTTACCATCACTTGGATTTTTATCAGATGGAGTTTGATCATTATTATTTGTATTAAGTGTTTTAAAACTTAATTGTGACTTATTTATACCATTAATATAAGATATATTATTTATAGATATATCGGTAATTTGATAAGAAAAATTACTTTTCAAATGATTTAATTGCACACTAATGGTATTTAAAGTTACATTGTTTTTAAAAGAAACATTTGTTATATCATTCAAAGTTAATTTAAATTTAGTTAAATCAAGATTTTTTGATAAATGATTAAACTTAATATTAATTTTAACTGAATCAGAAGATAAATTTGAATAACTTATATCTACTACTTTAGCGTTTTCAGTTGTAGTTTGATTAGAACAAGCAACTGCGATTGAAAAAGATGAAGCAAGTAAGATAGAAGAAAAAAATTTCATTTTCTTTTTCATAAAAACTCCTTTATATCTTTATTCTACTACTTTTTATAGTAATATTTCAAGTATTTGATTGTAATATTTTACCAAAAAATAATTTGTAATATAATATTACTAAATAGTAATATAGGAGATCGATGAAAAAAATTTTTACAGCACTTACTTTACCAATTATTCCGATAACAGCAATAAGTTGCAATCAAAATAGGGATCAAGAAGACTTAAACATAAACAATGAAAATGCAAATATTTTAAAGGTTGCAGAATATTTTAATATCAAAAATCCTAAACAAGATGAACATTTAAACTGAAGCGAATTTAAAAATCAATTTTTACATGTGCAAAATGACGAATCAAAATTAAGTGAATTATTATCAAACAACTGAATGAGTTTTTTAAGTAATTTAGATAAATTTAGTTTTAAATTCTCAAAATGATATTTATTACCACAAACAAGCGAATATGGACATTCAGCATATTATTTACATAATCTAGGTTTATCTAAGTTAAATGAAGCGAATTTAGCACCACATACACATACAAGATTTCCTAGAATTTTTGGTATTGGTTATAACAATTTTTCTAGAGCAATTACAAATGTAAAGGATGGTATCAAAGAAATTAATTTATTCTTTGGACATTTTATTATCAAACTAATTTATAAAAATAATAAAGTTGTTGTGTCACCTGAATTTTTATATCTTGTTACCAAAAGAATTCAAAAATCTACCGATGCAGTTTATCAAAAATTATTATATCCTGGAAAACCAAACCAATATAATATTAATCAATTTGAAAAAGTAGCATACGAAGTAGGGATACCGGCAACCGTTAACTTAATTTTAAAATAATACTCCAAATATAATTATTTCTTTATAATATATATAGGAGTAAAATGCATATAGTTTTTTGAATTGTAATATCAATTTTAATTACTTTAATAACATTTTTATTTGTCCTTTTTTTAAGGTCTGTTTTTTTTATTTTGATGCATAAAAACGCCCAAAATATGGATTATAAAATATCATCATATCAAAATGACAATATCAATAATTTAAAAAAAGTAAACACTTTACAAAATAATGTTTATGAATATATAAGTATTTATTCTGATTTAACCGAAATTCAAAAAACATTGAAAACAATAAGTTCGGAATTTAAAGAACAACAAAGTCTATATAATATTCAAAATGAACATCGAAAGCTTATTAAAACATATGGTTTTTTTCTTAAATTAAGAAAAAAATATAAGTTATATCTAAAAAAACAAATGTTATTTGATAAAAAATCGCAGCCATTTACGACTAAATGAAATGATATTGAGCAAAATGTAGCAGTTTTTTTAGATGTAACTGATGATTTAATTATTTCATTAAACAACACAAAATATAATGGAATCCAGTTTCATCCGTATATTCAAAAGAAAATAGAAGATATAAGAACAACTGTGACTAAAGCTGATAAACAAAAAAGATTTGGTAATTTTGAAGAATTAAGAAGTGTTTTTGATAATTTAAGACAATATGGAAACAAACTTATAGAGTTTTTTTATGCTTCTGAAAAATTAGATTTTGCTTTATATGCACATTTATCATCTCTTATTAATAGCAAAATAAACCAAAAACAAGATGTTGATTTTTATACTAAATTAAGTAAAAGTTGAAAAAAGCAAACAGAAGAGTGAAAAAAACAAGATACATTAGTAACAATCGATAAAGTAAAAAAGATTTATAAAGTAATGTTTATTCATGAAATAGAGACAAATAAGAGAAATTGGATTAAGTCATATTTACTTGATAATAAAGAAAAAATTCAAAACCTTTTAGAAAATATTAATCAAAAACTTTTGTCGCTTAATTTAAGTGGTAAAAGTAATAAAGATGATTTTTCAAATTTAAAAACATCTGTTGAAAACCTTTATAAAGATAGCAAGAGTGCAGATGACTTATTAGAGAAAACATCAGAAGTTTTAAAAAAATTTGAACAAATACAGATAAATATTTACAGACAAAAACAAAATCAAAGAGAAGCAAAAATATATGGATATAATAAAGAGATTATACGAATTCAGAATATTTATTACTCTTTAATGGCTAACGAAAATTTACCCAAAACAAAAAGTATTCAAATCAAGAAGGAACATATAAGGCAAGAGTTTGAACATTTTAACAAAAATAAATTTAAACTTATTTATACTGATGAAAAGCAAAGATGAAACAACTGAATTAGTTCTATAATAAATTTAATAAAAGTTCTTTCAGAAAATTTGGAATATAAAAAAATGTATGATGCTTTATCGATATATATTATGGAAAATCCAAGATTTGAAAATAAAAAAAATGAATCAAAAAACCAATTATTTAACCTTAAAATTAATATAGAAAACAATGAGTATAAAATTTCTTATTTTAAACTGAAAAACTACATAAAAACAAGTTAGGAGATATATGTATAATAAAATTTTAATTCGGTACGGAGAGTTAGTTTTAAAGAAAGGTAATCGCAAGTTATTTATCAATCAACTTTCAAATAACATCACACATATAGTTGGTATAAAATCTGAAGTAGAATTTGATCGAATGTATCTACCTTATAGTGAGGAAAATATAAAGAAACTAAATTATGTATTTGGTATTAGTTCGTATTCTCCTGTTTTGGTAGTAGAAAATTCGTTAGAAGCATTTAAAGAAGCATCATTAAAGTTATTAAAACCTGATTCTAAAACCTTTAAAATTGAAGCAAGAAGGAATAATAAGAAATTTGAATATAATTCAGCACAATTAAATAACTTATTAGGTGGATTTATTTTAAGTAAAACAAAAACAAAAGTAGATGTGCATCATCCGAATCAAATAATTTATCTAGAAGTTCGCAATAAATATACATTTGTCTTTTCTGAATATATTAAAGGATTAGGAGGATTACCAGTAGGGATATCTGGTAAAGTCTTGCACTTAATTTCTGGTGGATTTGATTCTCCTGTTGCTGCATATTTGATGATGAAGCGAGGAGTTAAAGTTGATTTTCTTACTTTTTTAACTCCACCACAAACTGATAAAAAAACTGTTAATAAAATAATATCACTTGTTAAAGTTTTAAATAAATATCAAATAAGTTCACATTTGATTCAGGCAGATTATTCACATCTGATGAACTATATTTCATTTGTGTCAAAACCTGCATACAAAATCAATCTAATGCGACGCAGTTTTTACCGTATTGCAGATAAGTTAGCACAAAAATATGGGTATTTAGGTATTTCTAATGGTGAAAACTTGGGACAGGTAGCTTCACAAACTCTAGAATCAATGTATTCAATTGGAAGTGTTACAAATTTACCTGTTTTAAGGCCACTTTTAACCTATGATAAAAATGAAATTATAAATATAGCAAAAGAAATAAACACACATGATATTTCAGTTATTGCAGCTAATGAAACCTGTGAACTTTTCGCTCCAAAAGATCCAGTAACTAAACCGATCTTAGCACAAGCACAGTCTTTAGAAAATGAGTTGAATAGAATTGCAGAACTAGAAGAAGAGCTTATAAAATCAAAAATAGAAATTTTAAAAATAAAGGAATAATATGGAAAAACAAATCTTTTTTATTGATTTTGAAGCAGTTACAGTTAATTATTTAAATATTCACAAGAGCAAACTTAAAGATAGTGTAAATTACCATAAAGATTTACCTTATTGTTATTCTATCGGAACTTTTAAGGGTGGTAGTTACAAAAACAGATTTGGAATCATCCGTTTTAAAAATATCACATATAAAAAAGCACTAATTCAACTTAGAGAGAAAATAACAAAAGATATACAAACATTGATTGGTGATAAAGAATTTATCCCTGTTGCATCAAATTGTGTATTTTATGGTTGAGGAGCTGGACCAGAAAATTGAATTATGGAGAAACTTTTTAAAATATCTGTTAAAAAGTTTTCAACTATTCAGGTTAAGCTTGATAATGTAGTCCCAGATTCAATATTTTCTACTTCTAAGTATTTTGAAAACATTAAAAACATTGCAAAAACTATAAAACACCCTGTTTTATCTATGATAAAACAAAATACCGAAGATGGTAGAATTGCCTGTTGATATGGTTTAGCAATGTTATTAGATGGAAGAAATATATATCATATAGATGCAAAAGTTAAAAACCAGATGCATAATGATCTCAGAATATATAATCTTGATGACAGCAAGAAATTAGCATTTTTATATAAAAATAAGTTTACAGCACATAAATTAATAGGTAAAATTTTTGATATACGTCGTGAAATTCAGTCATTAAATGCACAAATATTAACCTATGATAAATATATCGAATATCTAAAAAGTTTAACTAATAAAAAAAATCCGCCCTTATTAATAAAACACGATGATATTCATAAAATTAAAGGTTCGCAAGAAATTCCGATTGAAATTTTACCTTCACTTAGGTTATCTAAGAAAATATGAAATGATAGAGTAATGCGCGACTTATTTTTAGAACAAATGATTTTTATTGTTAATAAAAGAAAAGAAGAAATTCAAACAAAGAAACAAGAGTTAAATGAGAAAATTTTATTGCAACGAAATAATTGATATTAAAATCCGTTTATTCCTTGTTTATAGTATAAACGGATTATTTCTTAAATTCAGAAACCATTTTATCAAAGTCATCTGAAATTCTTTTTTTAATTGCATTATAATAATGATATTCATCATATGAAAATCTATCTTGTTGTTCTAAATAAATAAGATATGAACCACCTTGATTTATAGTTTTATAAACTAACTTTATTTTATGTGTTTTGTTATAGTTTCGAATAAAATCTTCTAAAGTAGTTTGCAAAGCACCACTACCTTTACCGGTGATTATTTCAACTTCTGATACTCTTAAATCTTCTAAATCCATTATCATTTCTTGG
This sequence comes from Mycoplasma sp. AC1221, assembly GCF_054353815.1. Classification (NCBI taxonomy): domain Bacteria; kingdom Bacillati; phylum Mycoplasmatota; class Mollicutes; order Mycoplasmatales; family Mycoplasmataceae; genus Mycoplasma; species Mycoplasma sp. AC1221. The sequence continues at coordinate 44,812 of NZ_JBTHHH010000007.1, forward strand.
ATTTTAGGTTTTGCATCTTGTGTGTATGCACCGTGCAAATCTAATGTATTATTTTTCAATTTTAATCCCTGCATTTTCCATGAGTTTTAAAGCATTATTGTGCATAATGCCCCCATTATGCTCTGGAGTATCAAATGTTTCAACAGCACTTGAGATAACTGAAATCTTTTTGTCACTGCCAATTTTATTGAATCATGTTTTTAAACTAAGAACAAACTGTAATACACAAATATCGGTGCAGCAACCTACGAATTCAAATTCATCATAAAGATCCCAAAACTTTGGATCAACATCGTAAAATCCGTTTGTAGTAGTTTTATAAACAATATTAGCATTTTTAGAATCTAAATATGGTTGGAGTTCGTCAACAACTTTTGCCTCATCAGAACCTTTTAAACAATGTATAGGGTATTGCTGCATTTCTAAATCATTTTCAGAATGAGCATCACAGACAAACAAAATATTTTCAGAATGTTTCAAAACATTAGCAATATTAGGAATAATCGAATTAATTCTTGGACTAGATAAAGGACCAAATTTTGTAAAACCATTAAGCATATCAATAACTAAAGTTAATTTTTTAGACACTTTTCTCCTTTTGGCAAGTAGGACAATATGATGTTCCTCTACCGTTTTCTTTAAAATCTAATTTTACTTTTATTATATCTGTTTTCTTACATTGTAAGCATTGCTTCTTTTCTCTTCCGTAAACATATAAATCATTTTGAAACTTACCAGTTATCCCATTAACAGAAGAATATGTATGAACACTACTTCCACCTTTTACAATCGAATCATTCATTATCATTTGAGCATTCATCAGCAAAGTTTTAAGTTCTTGTTTACATATTTTATTAGCAGGGGTCATAGGGTATATTTTAGAACGATGTAAGGATTCATCAGCATAGATATTACCGATTCCTAGAACAAGTGATTGATCAAGTAGAACCTTTTTTATACTAATGCTTTTGTGCTTTAGTTTTTCGAATAGTCTATCCACATCTGTATCAGCAGGAAGTAATCCAAGATTTTTAATTTGATATAAACTTCTTTTGTCTGTATTTTCAATTATCTCAAAGGAACCAAACATCCGCGAATCGTTATATACTAAGACTTTATTTTCTAACCGAAAGTATATACAATCATGTTTATAAGCATATAAAAGTGGGTCGTTTAATTCTCTAATAAAATATTTACCAGACATTCTCAGATGCGAAATTAGTCGACTTTTATCATTAAAATTAAATACCAAAAATTTACCAAAATTTTCTACATTGATAATTGTTTTATTAACTAAAAAGTTAATAAAATTTTGTGTATCAGTGTTTTTAATCAGTTTGGTAATTTTTACTTCAACCTTAGTTATTTTTTGATTTTTGATGTGTTTGTTTAAAGATTTTTGTACAACTGTGACTTCTGGGTATTCTGGCATATATAAATTATATATACAAAAGATAAAAATATAGGTATTTTTATAGTAAATTTATTAGTCGAAATTGATTGAATATAATAATTGTAAATAATTTCATATAAAAGAGTATAATTTTATTAGGAGTTATTATGAAAGTCAGAAAAATAATAAAACAAGTAATTGCTTTAATTGGTATTACATTTATTCCATTGACAATGTCTGCTATATTTAATAATCAACCAAGAAATATTAAGAAGTACGACACAATTTTTAAAACTTTATGGGATAAATTAGGAATACACGAGAGGACAGATAAAAAGATAAAAATCGGTATAATAGATGCTGGTTTAGTTGATTTTAGAATGATGAAATTCAACGGCAAAACAACTAATAACATTGATCAGCAGGTACCTTTAGATAACTATAACATTATCAAATATGCAAATGATCAAAATTTAATTAATAGCGATAGAGTTATATATGATTCAAGATTAACTGACGAAAAAATATTTAAATTTGAAAACAATAAATCTACATTTTTGAATTATTGAGAAAAAAACGAGCATTCAACAAATATAGCATCAATAATTGCTGGTGATGGTGGTTTACTTAAGAATGCAGAAATTTATTCAACAAGCTTTAAAAGAAATTATGCAGCAAGTGATTTAGATATATTAACTGAAAACCTAGAATTCTTCCGAAAAAACGGCGTTAAATACATTAATATGAGTTATTCTGATAATATTTTAAATTATTTGAATGATGAAAAATTGGAAGATTTTATAAAAGAAAAGAAAACATCAAAAATTAATGATATAATAAAACAATTAAAAAAGATTATAAATAAGGATTATTCAGAAGAAGCTGCTTTGCTAGACAAATATGCTTTTGAAAATAATATGAAATTTTTTATTTCTGCAGGTAATTTTGGTGCTGGAATAACAGAAAAAGTTAAAATATTTAAGGAAACATTATCAAATTATATAAACAAAAAAAAGATAGACATTGAAATAAGAAATTTGTTAATAAAATTTAATGAACTATTGGATATAAATAATGAATTTTGAAAAAAACCCAGTCAAATTCAAAGAAGCAAAAATACATTTATAATAGGGGCATATAATTTTTATACAGATAAGATAAAAGATTATTCACAAATAAAAATAAAGAACTTTGAAGATTCGCCGCTTGGCCTAGGTCCAACAGAGTTTTCTAATCAATCGCTTTTATTAAATGATGATTGATATAATACAGATACAACTCTTGATGATCCTGGTGTAACTAGATGAAGCGGGACAAGTAATTCCACTCCAGTTATCCTTGCTGCTTCCGCTTTACTTGAAACAATAAAAAGACCAGATTCAGAATTTGATGTTCCAGAGTTAAAAGCAATTTTAATGGCAAGTTTTGATTTAAGAAAATATGGAGACCATATATTTGATTTACCAGACAATATTGGTGCAGGTTTTTTTAATTGAGAGAGAATGAAATTTTTTGCAGATAATGTTCATAAGCAAAGCATACGAGATCTTTATACAAATGATAAAGGAATTAATTATAAGACATTAATTTCTGGAAGTGATAATTTTCTTGCTGTTTATTCTAGTTATTCTGATTTATTTCAAATAAGATATCGCGAGCGGGAAAAACTTTCAAAAGAAACCATTCAAAAATATGTAAATATATTTGATGTACATATAAAAAGTGAAATATATGCTACTCCTGAATGAATATATAAACAGTATCATGTTTCTACAATGAAATCTAATTATAAATCCTTTTCTGATGATTATGGTTCTGCAACAAATCGAATAATGCTTTCTAATCAATATTATAAGGATTGACCCTATGAAGCAACACTGCAAATAAAACTAAGAAAAAATTTTACAGACATATTTTTACAAACTAAATATATGTATTATATCTTAACTGATAGAAATGCAATATATGAATCAAGAAGTAAATTAGAGACATAGTATGTTAGACAAAAAAATAAAAATTTTCTCTAGTTTCCTAACTGTTAGCATTTTACCCACATCTGTTGCATGTAGTAAGTATGAAACTATTGAAGAGGAAAAAGAAACAGAACTTGAAAAGAAAAATGATTTATATATAGATTCACTAAAAAAAGAATTATCAATAAATAATTTTATATTCACATATGATAATCTTAATTTAGATAAAATTATAGACAAAGAAAATGCATTTTATAAAGTTATTACAAAGGATTCAAATAAAAAATTACCATTTATTAAAATAAAAGATTCATATAATTTCAATTGAACCTATGATAAGATTAAAAATATATTCTCTGATAAGGATAAAATATTTTATAACAATAAGAATAACATGGTAGTGGAAATACTACCTATAAAAAGCACAAATAAATTATTAATTAATCTTTTATTTGTTCGAGAATTAGATAAATCAGATGTCAAACATTCACCTGATTATAAACCCAGTACTAAATTAACCGAACCTTGATATGATTTTTCATATGATAGCAATTTACATTGATATGTTTTTAATGATAAATTATATTCAGTTATTAATAATAGTGTTGATAAAATAGATATAACTAATAATAAAATATTAATAGATATAAAACAAAAAGAAAGTAAAATAAGCAACTTGACTGAATCAATAAAATTACACAAGAAAATAGCTGAATCAGTTATAAAATTAAAACCTTATAAATCACAATACTTTTTTAGCAAAAATATTCTTGAAACATTTAAAAAACCACATACAATAACAAAAATGCAACAAAGAAGTTTTAAAAAATTTGAAGATTTAATCCAGAATAATCTAAACAATACTTGAATATGAGTTAAAGATAAGAAAAAGTTTTATGATCCTACAAGAGAAGCGATAAAAATAATATCTGGCTCATTAACTAAAACATCTTTGATAAAATTATTATCGAAATCATATTTAGTTGATTTAGGTGATCAAAAACTTACTTTTGATTCTAAAGGTGATCCGAATATCAAATTTATATTAAAGTAGAACAAGGGTATCCTTGTTTTTTATAGTAAAATATATTTAAGGAATGTGATATGAATTCAGTTTATGATGAAATGTTTATATGTTCAACAGATACAGTTGTAGGACTCGGTGGACCCGTCCGAGATGACATCTTAGAGCAAATATATAGACTTAAGCAAAGAAAAACAGACAAAAAAGTTGTAATCTTAATTGGTAACATTGAACAAGTAAGAAAGTTTAAACAGTGAAATAAACAAGCAGATGATATAGCAAAACAAAAGTGACCCGGAGCAACTACTATAATTGTAAATAACCAAGGTTTCAGAATTCCAAATAATAATCAATTAATTAATTTTCTTATTAAAAATGGACCAATGTATGTATCAAGTGCCAATATTTCTGGACACAAACCGATAAATATAAAAGATGCTCAAAAAGTATTTCCAATGATAAAGAATGTTTATGATTTTGGAGTAGGAAGCGGAAAACCCAGCACAATAATTAATTTAGATACAAAACAAATTATTGAGCGTAATTAGTTTTTTTTTGAGTAAAATATTTATTTTTTACTTATTTAGTTTTATAAAAATTACATAAAGAAATTTAAAAAAAGAAACCAAAACAATTTTTAAATAGTGAAGATATAAATTTATTGCAGTATAAAAACGAAAGGATGTTGATAAAAAACGTAGCAGTTTCAGTTACCAAAATGAATTCTATTTATACCGAGTTATTGTTGATGCTGAAAGTAAAATAAAAGCAAGTTATACTTGCTTTTTGTATAATCTTTTTACACTGTAGTTGCTAAGTTGTTTTAACATCTGAGTTTCTTCTTGATAATTTTTATGATACATTTTATAAAAACTCATATAAGTTTTTTGATCAATTAATTTATCTTTTAACATAATTTCAAGATAATAAAGAATTATTTCATCATTAAAGAAATATTTATCGTTGTTATATAAATTAACAACTTCAGTTATTTCTTTATAAATCATTTCTTTTAGCTCTTTGGGATATTTAAACTTAGCAGAATTGGTTTTAAATTCTTCTTTATCAACTATTTGTAAATCTTTGTTCGGATAACTTTTTAGATCTAAATCATAATCAATAAATTTAATTGTATCTTCTTCATAGATAGGATATGATGCTAAATTAGTATAAAAAGAATTACCCAATCCCTTCTTTAATAAAACAATAGTATTGTATAATGAATTTTTAGGTATAAATCAGATAGCATCATCTTTATACTTTCATCCTTTTCCATTACTTTGTGATTCAGTAACCTTAGTCCCTTTTAATGAAAGCACAATATGTCTTTTATTATGAAAAATCACCTTGGTATTAGATCACTGACGGTATAAAAATCCATCGTGTTTATATGCTTGGACATTGACGATTGAACCCACCTTTAATTCGTTGAAATCTCACTGCATTAGGCTAATCTAATATAAACCTTTCCATCTGCATTTTGTGATAACTTAAACTTTTTAAATGCTGGTTGACTAGTATTTCAGGCACGACCAGATGTAACTCATCTGTTTTTTGGTAAACTAATATCAGAAGTATTAAGTTCATCAGATTGTACTTGTCCATCATTGTTTTTGTCTTCTCATAAAAATACTTGTTGATCAGGTTTTACACTAACAAAATCCTTAGTAATATAACTGTAATATGCTCTGTTTAATTCTGGCATCGATGTATCATTACTGTGTCCAGGATAAATACGATTAGCAATTTGTTCCTTGCGATCATCGGTTATATACCCGTTTTTAACTACTGTTGCACCTGTATCAAGAGTTTTATGTCCAAAGAAAGAAAATGTATCATAATAGTTGAAATAAGCTTTGGTATAGTTTGTAGAGCTAGGATCTTTTAAAACTAAACCTGTGTATTTTTTAGTCGGAAGAAAACCTGAGAATTTGATTTGGTTTGCTTTAGTCTCATCGACATAAACTTGCTTATTATTTCAACCCCATTGGTTTTGATAAAACATCTGATTAATTGATTTTCCGTATCCCATAGTCGCTAAAAATAAATCATAAAACTTTTGAGAACGGTTGATTGTTTTTCTTTCAGGTAAATGGTAGAGTCTTTTTTCATAAACTGGTTGACCTAAAATGTCATAACCTACCGGATAATCTCTTTCAAAAATATATGGTCGTATATCAAATACAGAGTTAGGTGTCATAGTCGCATTTACTACTCTAGTGTCATTTTGTCCATCTAAAGTTCGATATCCATTCAAGAAAGTTCCTTGGCGATAACTGCTATCAAAGTTGTTCATATATACTTTTGATCAATCTTCAGCTATCGCAGAAGGACTGAAGTATTTTGAAATATTTCCGTTTCCATCGTTTTTAAAATAATGAACACCGAATCAGTTAATTGTTGCTTTTTGTTGTGTGTCATTATATGCGGCTTGATTTGGTGCATTGATTGAAAAATATGATTCAAAAGCATATTTAGAATATTCACGTGGAACCAACTCGGTTAATGAATAATTATATTTTAATCTCCCATAATCAAGTTTAAAAGCTAATGATGGTGAGTAGTAAAAATTATCAACACCTTGAAATCTTTGTAATCTTCTTGGTGCATTTTCATCATTTGCTATTTCTCAGATGTCTCGAGGAGAAAGACGTCTAAATAGGAAATTATCTAGATTATCCATAAATGTTCCATCATTAAATCTGTTAAATATCGCAGCATCTTCATCAGAAATATATCCGATTTCATCAACATCATAATTTAATAGTTTATAGAAATTATTAGCAAAATAAGAATTTCAATATTGTTTTAGTCCATGTGAGTGACTGTTGTCATTTTCTTCAATATTTAAACCTGGATTATAGTAAATGATAGTAGCAAACTTAGTGTTTTCTCTAATTCTTTGATCTATTAAAGCAGTTGGTGTGCTAGGTAAGGTTGCCTCAGAATATGAATCTGATCAATGGTGCATATATTCATGGAAAATAGTTGGCATTAGACCACCAATTATTTCATATTCATTAAATCCCTTTTCAGCATAATTACTACCGTTAATAAAAATATTTTTAATATTTGGAATGTATAATCCGTTTGCCTGTGCATTGATTACATTAAAATCATCAATATTTATAGCCTGCAAATCATATACTTCTGGGCCAAAAGGAACTTTACGTTTAAATTCTTGTGCTAAAGCAATCAATCCGTGTCTTCCGAGAAGGTATCTAAAATCTTTTGTCCCTTCGATTGGATATGCATAATCTCTAAATAAAACATTAGTAAAAGGATCTTGGTATTCTAAATATTTTCTTCCTGTATTATCTGTTTTTTCTTTGATATCTTCAATGTTAGAGACTGAAGGTTTATTATAAGCATTTAATGCAGCATCCTTTTGTTCTTGACTAAGTCCGTTTGCTCAATAAACTTCATTAGGTTGAATTTTAAGGATGTTACCAAAAAGAAAATCTTTTTTTTGTAAAGGTGTTGGATTTTGCATCCCACCACTTGTTTCGTTATCAGTTTTTGATTTAGGTTGCTCCGGTTTTTGCTTTTGTTCTTGTTTTGGAACAGGGTTCGGATTTTCAGGCTGTGTTTGTTGGTTATCAGAAGGACTTTGTTTATTTTCACCGCCTGATTTTATAGGGGGTTGTTTTTCGCCATCATCAGGTTTTGTATCGATAGGTTTTTGGGGTTCTACTGGTTCTGTTGGTGTTGAAACATTTTGCATTGGTGGTTTAATAGTTCCAATAGGTTCGACAGGTTGATTAGGATGAGGAGGATTTTCAATTGGAGATGGAGCAGGAAGCGGAGATGGATTAACAGGTAAGGGTTCGGGATTACCCTTAATAGGAATAACACCAGGTTCTTGCTTATCTTGTTTTTCTGAATTTAATAAATCACAACCAGATGCTGCAATGGTTGTAATTGGTAAAACAAAAACTGTTCCTTTTAAAATACTTAAATAAAATTTTTTCTTTTTCATTTTAACCTCTTAATTAGGATATTTTATAACAATTTAACATTTAAGTAAATGATTATATTACTATATTATGATATAAATTAAATACTTAATTATTTTGTGTTTGGTGAATTAAACAAACATTTTTTCTAACAATTTTTTCTTAAGATTCTTGAGCATAGTTAACTTACGCTGATGAAGTGAAAGGATGGAGTCTAAAGAAGTGAAAAGTTGGGAGAT
>NZ_JBTHHH010000008.1:0-53222 GCF_054353815.1 Mycoplasma sp. AC1221
GAATATAATCTTTTGTCTACTTGCTATTATTTTAAATTTTATTTTTTATAATATTATTTATGATAAAAACAGAATAATTTCTAATGCAGTTAATTTTAGTGAAAATTATTCAAATTATAAATTCTCTATTAATTATCTTACATATGCTTACATTCCAGGGGCAGTTGATATTATAATTCCTTTATTATTACTTATTTTTTACACTTTATTATTTAAAAAACAAACAAACCAAATAAAAAATTTGATAAATAGCTTTACTTTTTCCTATTGTAATTATTTTATACCAAAGCCTTTTTTTGAGAATTTAATACAAGTAAAGAAATTTTATTTCGATTATCATAGTATAAATAAAAAAGTTAATTTAGATATACATAATCATAAAGAACAAATACATAATGAAAAAGAAAGATTATATATTTTTTATTTTATCATCTGAGGATATCATTTTGATCAAATAAATAAAGGAAATATTATTTATGATGACTTATATTCTAATTTCATAACAACCTATCAAAAGGTATTTAATGAAGATATAATTTACCAAACATCAGAAAATAAAAATTTAGCAATTTAATTATTTATTTGCTAAATTTTTATTTTTGTGCTAGAATATTATTATGATTAAAGAGGAAATAAACAAAGGTCATGAGTTAATTCTAAAGTACACTGTGCTTTTATATATTGAATCAGGTGAGGCAGTAAGTAGTGCAAAACTTATTAAAAGATTTAATGAAATAACTTTTTCACCTGCTAAAATTCGGTATTTAATGAATGATCTAGAAAACAAGGAATTTTTGATAAAACCGCATTTATCTAGTGGTCGCATCCCAACATCAAAAGGACTGAGCTATTATGCAAACTTTTTATCAGAAACATATGAAGAAAAGTTGTTAAGAAAACTTGAAAAGATTTTAGACAAAAAAAGAAATGATATAGACACAACTATTGAGCAAGCAGCAAAAATTATTTCAGAAATTACTAATTTAACATTAGTTACAACTGATTTATCACAAAAGCATCTGCTCAAAAGCATCGAAATGGTTCCATTAGATCAACATCGAGCCACGATTGTAATGGTAATTTCAAATGGAGAAGTTTTTTCAAAAATAATTACTTTTGATAAAGATGTAAGCATTAATGACTTACGAATTGCTATAAAGATATTTAAAGATCGCCTTATTGATATCCCATTAGATAAGTTAGCAGACCATGTTTTATCACTTGCTGAACCGCTTGCATCACAAATTAAGAATTATCAAAAGGTAATCGATTCATTTATTACTCAGGTTTTTACAGAAAAAATTAATCACATTACTCAAAATAAAGTTTTTGGTAAATCGAATATTATCTTAAGAGATGATATAAATAGAGAGACATTAAATAAGATGTTAGAATTAATCGAAAACTATTCTGTTTGAGATCGCATCGAAGAAAGTGTTGAAAATGATCAAAAACTTAAAATATCAATTAACGATGAACGAACATATATGTCTAAGCGAATCGAAAACAATAGCAATGTCACTGAGGTTTCAGTAATTGGTGCTCAAGCATCTGATTACGATGCAATGCGAACAGCATTAAATGTTTTAGAAATTTTACTAAAGAAAAGAGGTTAATATGTTTAATAAAAAATATAAACATGGAGATAAAATAACAGGTGATTTTCGTCTTTATTTAGATGGTCACCATCAAAAAGAATATGATAAAAATACTACAATTACCTTAGGAAATAATGAATATTTACCAGATTTAGATAAATATATCATTGGTCGTAAATATAAGAAAGTTTTAGAGGTTGAATTTACTTATTCTAAAAAGTTCGATGATCCAAAATTTGCCGGAAAAACAGTTAGGTTAGTAATAACACATGTAAATTCAAACCATATTGTTTCAGATGATAGCATAGTTGAAGAAGGTGGGGTCAAAGAAGAACTTGCAAAACTAAGAGCAGAAGTTTTCCTTTTAAGACAACAAATTGCTCAAAAAGATTTAGATATACTTAAATTACAAACAGAGTTTAAAGAAAAAGCATCGCAGTTATCAAAAAAGGCAGATCAGATGTTACAACAAGAAATTGAAAACCAAAAGCAAAAACTCGAAAACGAGCGAAATGATATTAAAAATTATGCTTTGCAATCTTTCTTTGAAGATTTTGTTATTCCTTATAACAACCTTGTAATGGCAGTTAACTTTGGAAGTAATTCAACATCTGAAGAAACTCGTAATTACACAATAGGATTTAATATTGTTTTAAAACAATTTGAAGATGTTTTTTCAAGTAATGGTGTTGAAATAATTAATCCACAACTTGAAACTGAATTTGATCCAAGTTCGCAAGCAGTAGTTGATTTTATCGACTCTGATATTGATAATATAGTAAAAAAAGTTACAGCATATGGTTTAAAATTAAACTCACGTTTAATTAAACCTGCATCAGTTATACTGACAAAAAAAATTAGCAATTAAATTCTTTGTTTGCTAAATTATGTTATAATTAATCTATATAACAAACAAAAACAAAAAAACTATTAAGGAGAAAATCATGGCAAAAGAAATTATTTTAGGAATAGATTTAGGAACTACAAATTCAGTAGTTACAATTATGGATGGAAAAAAATCAGTAGTTTTAGAAAACCCTAACGGTAAAAGAACTACTCCATCTGTAGTATCGTTTAAAAACGGAGAGCAAATTGTAGGGGATAATGCTAAACGTCAAGTTGAAACTAACCCAAATACAGTTATCTCTATTAAAAGACTTATGGGAACTGATAAAACAGTTCATGTAAATGGAAGAGACTATAAACCAGAAGAAATTTCAGCAATGATTCTTTCATATATGAAAGAATATGCTGAAGCAAAATTAGGAACAAAAGTTAAAAAAGCAGTTATTACTGTTCCTGCATACTTTGACAATGCACAACGTGAAGCAACTAAAATTGCTGGTAAAATAGCAGGATTAGATGTATTAAGAATAATTAATGAACCTACAGCGGCTGCATTAGCATTCGGTCTTGATAAAGATCATAAAGGAATGAAAGTATTAGTATATGATCTTGGTGGAGGAACATTTGATGTTTCAGTTCTCGAAGTAGAAGATGGAACATTTGACGTATTATCTACCTCAGGTGATAACCACCTAGGTGGAGATGATTGAGATCATGAAATTGTAAACTGATTAACTAAGAAAATTAAAGATGTTTATAAATTTGAAGTTGGAACTGATAAAACTCGTTTAAATCGTCTTAAGGAAGCTGCTGAAAAAGCAAAAATTGATCTTTCTGAGCAAGGACAAGTTACTATTGCAATTCCTTTCTTTGGAATGACAGAAAATGGACCTGTTAATGTTGAATTAAACCTAAAGCGTAGCGAATTCGAAGAAATGACATCACATTTATTAGATCGCACTAGAAAACCAATTGAAGATGCTTTAAAAGAAGCTGGAATTACTGCTAAGGATTTGCATGAAGTATTATTAGTTGGTGGATCAACTCGTATGCCTGCAGTGCAAGATATGGTAAAACGTACCTTAAATAAAGAACCTAACCGTTCAATTAACCCTGATGAAGTCGTTTCAATTGGTGCCGCTATTCAAGGGGCTGTATTGGCAGGTGATATTGATGATATCTTATTATTAGATGTTACACCATTAACCTTAGGAATTGAAACTATGGGAGGTATTGCAACTCCATTAATCAACAGAAATACCACAATTCCTGTAACTAAATCACAAGTATTCTCAACAGCAGCTGATAATCAAACCGAAGTAACAATCCGTGTTGTGCAAGGTGAAAGACAAATGGCATCAGATAATAAGACTTTAGGTCAATTCAATCTTGGTGGAATCGAACCTGCACCTCGTGGAGTACCACAAATTGAAGTAAGTTTTACAATTGATGTTAATGGTATTACAACTGTTACTGCTAAAGATTTAAAAACAAATAAAGATGCAAAAATTACAATCACAAATTCAACAAAACTTTCTGAAGAAGAAATTCAAAGAATGGTTAAAGAAGCAGAAGCAAACAAAGAAGCAGATGCAAAGCGCAAAGAAGAAGTTGAAACCATTGTTCGTGCTGAATCATTAATCGACCAAATTAAAAAGGCAACTGCCGAACAAGGTGATAAAATGGATGAAAAAGCAAAAGCAGAGAGTGAAAAACTTATTAACGAATTACAAGAATTAATTGATAAAAAAGATATTCCTGCATTAAAAACAAAATTAGAATCAGTAGAAAATGTAATGCGTGATTTTGCAAACTATGCAGCACAACAAAATGCTACAAAATCTGAAACAAAAAATTCCGACGAAGACACAGCAACAGTTGTAGAAGACTAAAAATAACCCTATTATGGGTTTTTTTTACTTTTAAGTCTAGATAATAGACTTAAAAGTAATTTTATATTACTATATAGTAATTTTTATATAAAAAAACAAATTTTATAATATAATATAACTTATGTAGAAAGGTAAGTATGAGTAAAATTACCAATTATAATGGTTTTGAACATTCTTTTAATGAGCAAAAAGCTTATGAATATATAGATGTTCTAAAAACTTTTTTAAATGATATGTTACAAAAAGCAAATGCAAAAGGATTTGTTGTCGGAATTAGCGGAGGAATTGACTCATCGTTAACATATGCTTTAGCGAAATCTGTAACAGATAATACGATTGGGGTTGTAATACCGGTGCAATCAATGCTACAAGCCGATTTAGCAGATATACAAGCACTTGAACAAAGGTTTAACACAAAGTTTAAAACTATTAAATTAAGTGCTGCATTTAAGGCAATAAGCAAGGAATTAAACCTAGCAAACCCTCTTGCAATCGCTAATATTAAGCCACGTTTAAGAATGACAACTTTATATGCAATAGCACAAGAAAATAATTATTTAGTTTTAGGAACTGATAATGCTGATGAAGTATATATAGGTTACTTTACTAAATACGGTGATGGTGGAGCAGATTTATTACCTATTTGTCAACTAACAAAGGGTGAAGTTGCTTATCTAGCTCAACTTTTAGGTGTACCGGATAGTATTATAAATAAAAAGCCATCAGCTGGTTTATGAGATGGACAAACAGATGAAGGTGAACTCGGTTTTTCATATCGTCAATTAGATTTTTATATAAATCACCTTGATAAACCACAAATTATTAAACAACACTTAACAAAAGATATAATCAACAAAATAGAATATAGACATAAAAATACAGAACATAAAAGACAACCTGTTTTTAAACCAAAACCAGTAGAATAGGAGACATTATGGCAGGACATTCACACTCAGCTAATATTGCGCACCGCAAGGGTGCCCAAGATGCAGCAAGGGGAAAAATTTTCCAAAAACTTTCAAAAGAAATTTTTGTTGCAGCTCAATTAGGACCAGATCCAGATAAAAATCCTACTTTAAAACTTGCTATTTCAAAAGCAAAAGCAAAAAATATGCCAAAAGACAATATCGAAAGAGCAATCGCTAAGGCAGCAGGGAACAAAGATGGTTCATCATATACAGAATTAATTTTTAATGCTACTATTAGTGGTGGTGCTACCTTTATTGTTGTAACTTTATCTGATAATATAAATCGTGTTAAATCGAATATCCAAGCATATTTTAATAAGCAAAATGCAACCTTAGGAAAAACTGGACAGATACCTTTTTCATTTGATAAAAAAGGTATTATCGAATTTAGCAAACAGAATATTTCAGAAGATGATTTAATGCTTATCGCATTAGAAAATGGTGCAGATGATGTACAAAGTAATAATGAAACATTTGTCATCTTAGTGCAACCTGAAAACTTTAGTGAGCTTAAATCTGCACTTGAAACAGAGTTTAAAATCGATAACTTTATCCAATGTGAAGTTACATATATTCCAAATGTGTATGTAAATTATGATGCAGAAAAACAAGCAAAATTATTGGATTTTGTTGAAAAATTAAAAGATGACGATGATGTACAAGATGTATTTCATAATGTAGAAATTAACTAATGCAGTGATTAAATAATCTTTATTTAGGTATTAACAACGGGATAAATAACCCTTATTTATCGAAATTTTTATTAAGTTTAATCTTTTTAATTGTTCTTTTAATGGTTCCTATTATCTTATCATTTGTGCTACCGATATTTAAAAAACAAATTCAAAAAACTAAAGTATACTTATATGCTTTTTCAACTGGTTTTTTTATAATACTTGCTTCCTTTGGTTTCTTGCGTGAATCATTAGAAGTTGCTTCGCATCATTCTGAAATATTTGGCGAAGGTACATCAGTATATTATTTATCTAATATTGGTATGGTAGGTGGAGGAATTTTAGTCGGATTAACATTTGCTTTTGTTTTAAAATTTGTTATTTCTTCAAAATTAAACAAACAACTGATGAAGTCAAAAAAACTTAGTGTTTTTGTCCACGAACATAAACATAGCAACAGCGAACATGACCACACCCATAGTCATGAAGAATTTTTAAGCAACCGAGAAGATAAGTTACAACTTGTAGAAAATACTCTACTAGCAAAAACTGAAGGAAAGTTAAAACTTATCGCTCTGCTATTATTACTTACACATCGCATCCCGGAAGGATTATTAATTGGTTATAACCTTTCACAAGTAGCAGCCGATGCATCAAAAGCAAGCGATATTACTGTAGCATACTTTATTTCCTTAATCTTACATCTTATACCCGAAGAAACCATCTTCTACCTTAGATTACGTGATGCAGGATTTTCTCCTTGAAAAGCATTATTCACATCCTTTGCTGGTTTAGGTTTATTTTTACCTTTTATCCTAATTGGTATTTATGGTGGTGATTTTGTTAGTGATCCACTTAAAAGTATAATTTATTCGGGTATAGGTGGTATCTTTATTTTTACATCATTAGTTGAATTCTTCCCTGAATTCTATCATGAAATATTTAATAAGAAAAAATGATTTATTACTTTATTAATGTTATTTTTAGGAGTTGTTTTTTCAGTTATTATTCTTTCAATCCATTCACATGGTCATTAAAAATACGGAAATTTTCCGTTTTTTTTTAATTACTATAAATATTTTTTATCAAATATCCCAATATATGGTAAGTTTCTGAGTTTTTCTTTATAATCCAAACCAAAACCAACCAAAAATTCATCTGGAACTTTTATTGCTGAAAAATCTGCTTGCAAATCATTCTTTCGATGAAATGGTTTATCTAACAAAGTCAAAATTCTTAGTGATTTTGGTTTACGTGATAATAAAAGGTTTTGAATTTTTTCTAATGTAATTCCACTGTCAATGATATCTTCAACGATTAAAACATCTTTATCAAAAATATCTTCTGCTAAGTCCATAATTATTTTTACACTACCTTTGGATTGGCTACCTCCTGCATAACTGCTTGCTGTAATAAAATCAAGCGAATGGTCAACTTCAACATCTTTAATCAATTGTGCTAAAAACGGTATAGAACCCTTTAATAAGCCAACAATAACTAAGTTATCACTTGTTTGGTAAGTTTGATTAATTCATTCTGCACACTTTTTAATTTCTGCTTCCAAAAATTCTTGTGTATATAATATTTCTTTAATGTGTGGGTGTTTGTTCATTTTGTTCTCCTTGTGTTATATTAAAAAAAGCCGTAGTAAAATACAGCTTAATTTTATAAATGTTCTACATTTATGATTTTTATTGAATATTTATTTGGAGCTTCAATTTCAATAATATCTCCTGGTTTTCTACCAATCATAGCAACTGCTAAAGGACTTGACATTGATACCTTATCTTCAAACGGGTTGGTATCGTGTGATCCGGTAATAGTAACTGATTTTTCCAGATTCTTTTCCAGCACCAAAAAGGTTACCAACGAGTTTATTCCAACTGTGTTATCAGATTTATCATGTTTTGATTCGATAATTTGTGCATTATCAAGAATATTTTCAAGTTCGCTTATACGTCCTTCAACAATTCCTTGACGTTCTCTTGCTGCATCATATTCAGCATTTTCAGATAAATCACCTTGAGCACGTGCTTCTTTAAGTGCTTCCTGCACTGCCTTACGTTCAATATTGACTAAATTTTCATATTCTGCTTTATACTCGTCATATTTTTCTTGTGAAAGGTAAATAATGTTTTTATTGTCCATTTGATACTCCTAAATTATCTGTTATTATATCGTTTTTTACAATAAACAAGAATCGATTTGTAATATATGATACTTCATGTTTAATATTTTTATCTTTAAGCTTTTTATCTAACTCTAAAATTTCTGAATTTTTATATTTCTTTAGGTTTATTGCAAGCATACCTTTTGCATTGAGATTTGGATAATGATTTTCATACAAAGTATTAAGGTTCTTATCACTGTTAAAAACTGCCACAAAATCAATATTTTCATTATTATAAGGTAATACTGGTTGCATAAATTGATCCGGAAGTTTTCTACGAACTTCATTATATTTTATAAAATCAAATTCATCTAAGTCGTAATAACCTGCTAATTTGACTTTTTCAACCATGCAAGCAAAAGGGAATAAATCATTTTTCGATATTACTAACAATGAAGTATATTTATTTATATAAAATGTATTAATTAACCCTTCGATATCTAAATCATCTGCTTTAGATTTAAATTCATCTTTGAGAATATACGGTAGCGTACCTATATCATTCCGTAAGGTTTGTATCTGAATTTGTGTTTGTTTTTGTGATTTTTGTACATATTTTTTTCTAATATATCTTGCATAAATTTGTAATCCGATATATATACCGATACCAACCACAAAAACTACAACAGCAGATACTCATAAGCCAGTTATTGTTGCTTGTGATAATTCCATTTAATTTCCTTTCTATGCTTATAATAATCTAAATACTCTTGCAAAATTAAAACTGCTGCTATTTTATCTTTATATAATTTTCTTTTTGCTCTTGTATATCCTGCTGAAATTAAAGTTTCATGAGCTTTTTTAGTTGTGTATTGCTCGTTTACAAATAAATAAGGAATATTAAAATTTTCATCTAATAATTTTGCAAATTGTTCTACCATTAAGGTTCTTTCGCTTTTTTGGCCACTAATTTTGAGTGGGTAACCTAAAATCAAGCCATCAATTTGGTATTGATTTATATACATTTTTATTTTATTTATAACTGCTTGAAAATCATTTTCATCCATTTCAAAATTTTCTAAACCAATTGCTATAATTTCATTTTCATCAGTTATTGCAAAACCACAGGATTTTGTTCCTAAATCTAAACTGAGTTTTCTCATTTAATACTATATAGCAGTTGCAAAATGTTTTTGTTATCAGAAATTTTTCCCATAGCTAAGATGTTGTTTCCACCACCTCTACCATTTAATTGCTGCATAAGTCGCTGTGCAATAAGGTTTGAATTATATTTTTTTGACGCAACAACTAACATTGGATCTATATCAGGAGAAGTTAAAACAACTAAAGCATCTGGATATTTTTCTCTCAATGTTGAGGCAACTATTTTTATTTGTGATTTATCAACTGATGTATTCAAATAAACTTTATGATTGTTAATTTCAACAAACTCCGCTGCATCATAGTCAAAAACAAATGATTCAGTCTGTTTTTTACTTTCTTTTATATAATCATTGCGAACTTGCTGTATCTGATTATTTAAATATTCAATTGCTTGTTGTAAATTATTTGGTATATCAATATCTTTTTTATAATTTGGATTGATTTTTTCAACTTTTTCAATACTTTTATTTAATTCTATAATTAGCATATCCTTTTGTTCATTTAAATATTCATTTACTGTTTCAAATGATGAAATAGCGCGAATCCGGTATACACCAGCCGCTTTCTTTTCAACATTAGTAATTTTAAAATCTTCTAAATTAGCAGTATGTGATAAATGAGTTCCACCACATAAATCGGCTGTAATGCCTTCAAATTTGACTATACGGACTGCTTTTGGGTCCATATATTCAGCTTCTTCTAAGGTCATTATTGCACCAATTTCTTTGGCTTGTTCAGTTGACATAATTAAATAATCACGTTTTGCATCTTGTTTAATATATAAATGAATTAAGTCTTCGATTTCTTTAATTTGAGCTTCTGTAGGTTTTTTATCTGCTGGTAAATCAAATGTTAAGCGCTCTTCATTGTTATCGCTACCAAGTTGTTTAATTTGTGGCCCTAAAACTTTTCTTAGAGCACAAAATAACAAGTGAGTTCCGGAGTGGTTTCTCTCTAAACCACGACGAATTTTTTCATCAACATAGCATTCTATTTCATCGAAACGATTAATTTTACCTTCAACCTTATGAATATGGTTTCCGAACTTATCTTTAAAGACATCTATGATAATTATTTTATTATCATTTTGCAGCATATATCCTCGATCGTGTTTTTGCCCACCACCTGTAGCATAAAATGGAGTTTGCTTTAAAATAACATAACTTATTTTATCAGATGCATCAATTTCTTTTTCTGTATCTAGCAGATGTAAAATAGTGGTTTTAGATTTTGTATCAGTATATCCTATAAATTCATCTTCTTTATTTTTAATTAAGGTTAATGAGTTAATAACTTTATCCATTCCTGAAAGTTTTTTACCACGACTTATTTGACTATGTTTTTCTTTTGCTTGATGATACGAATCCATTTCAATACTTATTCCATCTTGTGCAAGTATTTCAGTTGTTAATTCTATTGGAAATCCATATGTTTCAAATAACTTAAATGCTATTTCACCTGAAAAAATTTTTTGATTTGACTTTATCTCAGATTTTAATAATAATCTTCCGTTCTCGACTGTTTTTAAGAAATTCTCTTCTTCTTCATAGATAATTTGTGCTACTTTTTTGGCATCATATTCATATGGTAAAGTGCTTTTTATAACATCAACTAATTTATATAAAAAAGGTTTATAAATACCTAATTGCATTGCTATATATGCGCTACGACGCACTAAACGACGTAAAATATAACCACGACCTACATTTGATATCTTAGCACCATCGGCAACAGCATTAACAACTGCACGCATATGATCAGCAATTATTTTAAAATAACTATTTATTTTATTTTGCTCAGGTTCTTTGGTAAAATAGTTATTTATATCATATCTAAAACTAGTATATTTTTCTATTTCATAAATTATTGGTAAAAACAAGTCAGTATCATAGTTTGTAGGGGCATCTTGTAAAATTGAAACAATTCTTTCAAAACCTGCACCTGTATCAATATTTTTTTGCTTAAGTTCTATATAGTTTCCTTCACCATCTGAATTATAAGTAGAAAACACAATATTTCATATTTCAATGTAGCGGTCATTTTCAATATCTTGTTTTAAAAGTTCGATGCCACGACTATCATATTTTTGTCCACGATCATAAAATATTTCAGTATTAGGTCCACAAGGTCCAGATCCTACTTCTCAGAAATTTGTATCTTTTGTCCCTGCTATCAAGTGTTTTTCCGAAATTCCATAACTTAATCACAGATTCTTGGTTTCTAAATCTTCATAATAATATGTAAAATATAACTTTTCTTTTGGTAGTTTTAAATCATTTAATAAAAACTCTATCGCAAATTCAATAGCTTCTTTTTTAAAATAATCCCCTATCGAAAAATTTCCAAGCATTTCAAAAAAAGTATGGTGTCGAGCTGTTACCCCGACATTTTCTATGTCATTAGTTCGAATCGATTTTTGTGAGTTAGTTAAACGTCGAGATTGTGGAATTTTTTTTCCTGAAAAATATTCTTTTAAGGTTGCTACACCCGAATTAATTCAAAGTAATGATGGATCATTTTGTGGAATCAAACTTTTTGATTCAACAATATAGTGATTTTTAGATGCAAAAAAATCTAACCATCTTTGTCTTATTTCTTTTGATTTCATTATGCTCCTTATAAATAATCTAACCTTTTATCTTTATAAAATATTTCATCAATTGTTGCTCCACCAATGCACTTGTCTCCATCATAAATTACAACATGTTGCCCCGGAGTAACTGCAGAAGATGTTTGAGAATAATGTACTTTTATATGTGTATCACTTAATATTTCAAGTTTTATTGGTATATCTTCTTGACGATATCGAAATTTAGCAGTCAAATTATTTTTATCAAACTCTGTATGATTAAAGGTGTAGTTCGAAGCAATCAAAGCATCCGAAAGCAGTCACTGCATTTGAGTGCTTGGTGCTACATAAATAATGTTTTTTGTTACATCTCTTCCGCAAACATAATAAGGTTGCTCCATCCCACCTAAATTAAGTCCTTTGCGTTGTCCGATTGTATAATAAAAACTTCCTATATGTCTTCCTATTATTTTATTAGTTGTAATATCAACAATATCCCCATCACAAGCAGGAATATAATTTTGTAAAAACTCACCAAAATTACGTTCACCGATAAAGCATATTCCTGTCGAATCTTTTTTATCTGCAGTTGCTAAATCAAGTTTATGAGCAAGCTCACGAATCTGTGATTTGGTTAGTTCTGCAAGTGGCATTATAACATTGGTAAGTTGCTCGCTGGTTAATTGTGCTAAAAAATATGTTTGATCTTTATTAGTATCTTTTGCACGATATAAATGCCCGTTTTCAACCTTTGCATAATGTCCCATTGCAATATAATCTGCTTTCAGTTCATTAAAAGCATATTTGGCAAACTTGTCAAATTTAATATATTTATTACATAAAATATCAGGATTCGGTGTACGCCCTTTTTGATATTCTGATATAAAGTTTTCAAAAACATTTTGTCAATACTCTTGCACAAAATCAACTCTATATAGTGGTATTTGTAATTTTAATGCAACTTTTTGAGCATCTAAATAATCTTTTTCTTGTGGACAAATATCACTATTCACATCTTTGTTTCCTAGATAATCGTTATTTACTACACTATCTCAATTGCGCATAAATAAACCTACCACTTCATAACCTTGTTGTTTTAATAAATATGCACAAACTGACGAATCAACACCACCACTCATTCCTAAAACAACTCTTGCCATAAACTCCTTTCATCAAATTATAAAACATTTATAAATATGTAAAAATACTAGACAATTTAGCCTAGTATGCTAATATGCTTTAGCAAAAATTACATAGCGATTAGTGATATTATTACAATCTTCAAAAATGCAGTGATTTCTATTCCCTGGTTTTTTAAACAACTTAATCGGTATACATCTAGTGGTAGCACCTGTTTCTTGTTTAATCCGTCTTTCTGCTTCATCTAAGCAACAAAAAGGAGCATAAACAAATTTTCCAGCTTCAATTTGTTGTTTTAATTCTTGATACGAATCTACATAAACCACATTTTCTTTCAATCGTTTTAATGCAGTTTGATATAAGTTATTATGGATATCGGTTAAAGTTTGTTTTACTGTTGCTTTTATATCAGTTATTTTAACTTGAAATTTTTGCAAAGTATCACGACGAACAAAAGTTACTTCATCGTTTTCTAAATCACGTGGTCCTATTTCAATTCTTAATGGAACACCTTGGATTTCGCTATTAGATGCTTTAAATCCAGGATTTCGATCAGAATTATCTAAATTTACACGAAATTTTTTAGATAACTCATTAAATATGAATTTACCTATAACAGATACTTTTTCAGATTTTTTATTAAATAACTCCAAGATATCAACTTGAATTGGTGCAACAAATGGAGGAATAATAATTCCGCGATTATCTCCGTGTGTCATAATAAGGGCACCTAACAAACGAGTAGAAACACCTCAGGATGTTTGATAAACATAATCAAGTGTATTTTCTTTATTTTTGAATGTTATTTCATATGGTTTTGAAAAATTTTGTGCTAGATAATGGCTTGTTCCCGCTTGCAAAGCCTTTCCATCTTTCATCATCGCTTCTAGCGTATATGTCGAGCAAGCTCCTGCAAATTTTTCACTTGGTGTTTTCTTACCTACTATTGTAGGGATTGCAAGAAAATTTTTCAAAAATTTTGCATATGTATTTATCATTTCACGAGTAAATTTTCGGGCTTCTAAGGGATCAGAGTGGCAGGTATGTCCTTCTTGTCATAAAAACTCACGTGAACGTAAAAATGGGTTAGTGGTTTTTTCCCAACGCACAACATTGGCTCATTGATTATAAATTATTGGTAAATCATTATAGGAATTTATGCTCTTTTTGAATAAATCTGCAAATAAAACCTCAGATGTTGGACGAATAACAAGTGGTTCATCTAATTCACGATCCCCAACACATGTCACAGTTGCTAATTCAGGATTAAATCCTTCAACATGGTCCTTTTCTCTATCAAACAATGATTTAGGTATTAATAATGGTAAATAAACATTTTTAATTCCTTTAAATCTAAAAATTTTATTTAACTCTTTTTGAATAATTTCCCAAATACCATATGAATTTGGTTTGAAAATAATAGAACCTTTTGAGGGTCCGTATGCGATTAAATTCCCGTTTTTAACTACATCTGTATATCACTTAGCGAAATTTTCTTCTAATGGTGTAATTTTTTCTAATTCACGATTCATATTTTGCTATTATACCACTTTCTCTATGTTTAAATTGTGTGTTTAGTCATAAAAAAACACCCCTAAAGGTGATATGGCTGCCCCAGTTAGATTCGAACTAACGCATGTCGGAACCAAAACCCGATGCCTTACCGCTTGGCTATGGGGCAACATGGTGGGGGGAGAGGGATTCGAACCCCCGAATCGTAAGAAAGTGGGTTACAGCCACCCGCATTTGGCCGCTTTGCTATCCCCCCGAGTTGCTAAGATATTATAACAGTTAATAATTTTTTTCATAATTTATTTTCACTTTTTTATTATCAGATGTAAATTATTAACTGTAAAACCAATATTTTGATAATTTTTTAAATTTCTCATTATCAAAATATAATGTAAAACATTATTTTAGTTTTTTTATATTAAAAAGAAAAATTTAAGATAAAATTAATAAGAGCCGACATCGAGCAATATGCTTAATTGTCACAGCCTTCTTTTGAAGGTTTTTTTAAATTTAGCAAACTAAGGGGTAAAAATGTTAGAGATTCAAAATTTAAGTATGGTTTTTAGTGATAAAAAACTTTTTGAAAATGTTAATTTAAAATTTACTGAAGGAAATACATATGGGGTAATTGGAGCAAATGGTGCTGGTAAATCAACATTTTTAAAAATTATGTCAGGTGAACTAGAAGCTTCTGCAGGACAAATTATAAAAGAAAAAAATAAACGCATTTCTGTTTTATCTCAAGACCACAATGCATATAATAATTATAATGTAACCGATGTTGTAATAATGGGAAATACTGATTTATATGCAGTTTTAGAAGAAAAAAATGCCATTTATGCAAATCCCGATGCAACAATGGATGACTACACAAGAGCCGGTGAACTAGAAGATAAATATGGTGAATTAGGGGGTTGAACAGCCGAAAATGATGCACAAGAATTGTTATCAAATCTTTCAATTCCAAAAGAAAAATGACATGTACCGATGTCACAATTAACAGCTAATCAAAAAATTAAAGTGTTATTGGCAAAAGCATTGTTTGGAAATCCGGATATTTTGATAATGGATGAACCAACTAACCACCTTGATTTACGTTCGATTAAGTGATTAGAAAACTTTTTGACTGATTATCAAAATGTTGTTATCGTTGTTAGTCATGATAGTGATTTTCTTGATGCAATTTGCACTCATATTGTTGATATAGATTATAATGAAGCGAAGATTTATACAGGTAATTATTCATTTTGAAAGCAATCATCTGAATTAGCTCGTGAAATAATGAAACAAAGTAATATTAAAAAAGAAGTACAAATCGAAAAACTTAAAGAATTTATTGCTCGTTTTAGTGCAAATGCTTCAAAATCAAGACAAGCAACAAGTAGAAAAAAAGCACTGGAAAAAATTTCTTTAGATGAAATCAAACCTTCTAATCGCAAATACCCTTATGTTCGTTGAGAAATGAATCGTGATCACGGGAAGCAAATCTTATATGTTGAAAATCTGACTTATAAAAATGAAAATGGTGATGTTTTGTTTGAAAATGTATCATTCACTTTACGTCCTGGTGAAAAAATGGTTATTGTCGGTGATGATGATATTGCTAAAACCAGACTTTTAGAATGTATTATTGGTGAAAGAAAACCATCGAGCGGAACTATAGAATGAGGTCAAACTATAACACCAAGTTATTTCCCTAACGATAACAGTAAATATTTTGATACCAACGAAACCGTTTTAGAATGAATTTCAAAATGACCTTTATTAAATAAAGAAAAAGAGAATAAAGAAAATGACGATGCTCGTATGCGTGGTTTTTTAGGGCGCATGTTATTTAGTAATGATTCAGTATTTAAAAAAGTTTCCGTTACAAGTGGTGGAGAAAAAGCACGTTTAATGTTTTCAAGAATGATGCTTTTAGAATCAAACTTTATTGTTTTAGATCAACCACTTGATCACCTCGATGCAGAAAGCATTGATTCAGTAATAGAAGGAGTTAAAAGTTATAAAGGTGGTGCAATATTCACTACATATAATCGCGCTTTTGTAAATCAATGTGTCGATGTGATTTTAGAGCTTCAATCACCAACAAAAAGTTTTTTATTCCGTGGTAGCCTTGAAGAATACGAAGAAATTATGATGGGTAATTAAAATTTATGAAGATAATAGAAAAAGTGTTAGATAACTTGAAAAACGGTGAAAATCTTTCGCAAAACGTAAATTTTGTGAAAGAATATTTACTTTCTGCAAAAGAAAAAAGTAAAAATGACATTACAAAAGCATTTCGTTATGCAAACGATGATGAATGATATACAACAAAAGAAGATATTAAATTTTTTATTGATAATGCTAAAATTCCCCAAAATAAGGTAATTTGATGTCCGTTTGATTTACCTGATTCAAATTTTGTAACTGTATTTTAAAATAATGGCTATAAAGTTCTTTCATCACACATATATAATAGACAAGATTTTTATAAATATCAACCAGATGAAAATTGAGATATTATCATTAGCAATCCACCATTTAGAAATAAACATAATTTATTAAAAAGACTTCTTGAATTTAACAAACCATGAGCACTGATCTTTGGAATTCAAGCATTAAATAGTGAAAAATTTTGTGATTTTTTACAAAAATTCAAGAGGGTGCAATATGTACATTTAAAACGTAGAATGTGTTTTACAAAGAATTATTTGAACTATGATCATATGAATTTGCAAAGGCCATCATTTGCAAGTATGTGAATTGCTAACGACTTATTCGATAAAGATATCCAGGTATGGAAAGGTGTAGATTACAAAAAAGATGGAAAAGAATATACATAAAGATATAATACAAATTTGTATTTCTGATAAATATTTTGACTCTTTAGTCATTCAACTAAAAAATATAGATAGCAAAAAAACACAAAAAGATTTAAAAAGAACCATTTTAGATGAACTTATATATAATAAATTCATTAATAATATTTCTCCAAATAATATCAACTGAATTTTTGAGAAGAAACAATATCAAGGTTTGTTTATTACGAATACCAACACACTTGTTTATTTTAGTCAAAAACTAAACAAAAAATTTAAATTAAAAAGCAGAAACGCTTTTATTAAGCAAAACTCTCTACCTATTATTAAATTATACGAAAACAATCCACAATTCAAGAATATTTACCTTTGTTTAAATCCTTTAGATTGATATTTCTTAAAGTTAAAAAATCAAAAACTTTACATTTCAAATTCTGTAATTCTCGATCTTGAACAACTAATATATATAGATTTTAAAATTAGTGATTCATTTTTAGATTTTATAGATCAGAATATAAAAAATAAAACAGAAAACTTATCTAGAAATCTCTCATTAATTCAGTCTATAAAACAGAAACAATTATCTAGTTTAAAAAATAAACTTAATAAGCCGTTAATTATTGAGTATCAAATGATAAAAAATCACATTTTTATTGATGTTTATGGTAAATTTGATGGTGTCAACAGACAAGACACATTATTGTCATGTAAAATTATTTCAAAATTATCACACCAATTTGAACAAAAAACCTTAAATCTTTGATTGCTAAATGATGATTCTGTTTCTATGAACATAAAAAAGTATGTGACTTCATTAGGTTTTTCCTTCCAGTATAACACAACCGTAAATGAGCAAACTAACAAATATAATTACGATATAGATAAAACAAAACAATTTTTATTAAGAAATCAAAAATTCCTTAGAGCCAATATATATAAAAAATACAATAATTATATTAATATAGGTGAATGTTTTGCTTGTGATTATAATATTAATGAAAATCTTATAACAGCACATATTTATCGTCATACAGATATTCAAGCAGAGCATCAAAAAAATAATATAAGTATCGATGATGCATTTAATTTAACCACATCAGGTGATAACGGATTTCTTTTGTGTCCAAATCATGATAGAGAATATGAAAAGGGTGTTATTTACTTCAACCCATTTAGTTTTGCTTTCAAGGTAAATAAACACTTTTTTCTAAAGCATGAAACAAAAAAAATAAATTATGTAGATTCAAAACTAATTAATAAATTTAATAATTTACCAAAAAATGCTTTATCATCTATCTTCAATACAAATTTTATAAATAACATTAACAAACATATAGCCAGATTAAAAATTATCAATGAATAGATTTTTTGTTAATTGTAAAGAAGATAATTATTTCATTTTGGATGCAGATGTTTTAAAACATCTTAGTGTGATAAGAATACAAGATAGACACTTCATCTGTGTTTATCATGAAAAATTTTATAAGTGTGTTTTAGAACATAATAAAGCGAAAATAATAAGGGAACTAAATCTTTTTAATGAACATAAATATAAAGTTGTTTTAGCTTTATCGGTTATTAAATATGAAAGATTTGAATGAGCTTTACAAAAAGCTACTGAATTAGGTGTGGATATTATAATACCGATGCAAACAGAATTTACTAATAGGGAGTTAATTAACCATTCTAAATTTCAAAAGAGAATTCATAGATTTAAAAGTATCATCAAAAATGCTGCAGAACAATCATTCAGAAATAAAATTCCCGAATTATTACCGTTACAAACTTTTGACCAAGTGATTACATACCAAGTTGATAATAAAATTTTAGCGTATGAAAAGGTTGATTTTCAAATTAAAATAAACCAACCTATATCAGAAAATACTTTATTTTTTGTTGGTCCTGAAGGTGGTTTTAGTGAAAAAGAAGTAACAAAAGCTATGGATAATAACATCAAAATAGTTTCACTTGGAAAAAGAATTTTAAGAGCAGAAACTGCAGCAATTTTTATGTTATCACAACTTGAAATTGACTAATTCATATATATACAAGTCGAATTTAGCATAAAAATTTAAACTTCTTAAATTCGTGTTATATTAATTTTCTGGTATAATAAATTAGCATTTTTAAAAATATGTCAATTTCAATTAACGTAGGAGGATGTATGAGACAAACAACTATTGTAAATACACAACAAGCAAATAAAAAATGATATGTAATCGATGCTGAAGGACAAGTTTTAGGTCGTCTTGCTGCATTTGTTGCTTCTGTTTTAAGAGGAAAAAATAAACCTACATTTACACCAAATGCTGATATGGGTGATAATGTTGTTATTGTAAATGCCGCTAAAGTTATTTTGACTGCTAAAAAAGATGAACAAAAAATTTACTACTCACACTCAGGTTATCCTGGTGGTTTAAAAAGTATTACAGCAGCAAAGTTAAGAGTAAAAAGACCTACTGCATTAGTAGAAAAAGCAGTTAGTGGAATGATTCCTCATACAAAACTTGGTAATAAACAGCGTCGTAATTTATTTGTTTATGCAGGTCCAGAACATAATAAAAAAGCACAAAATCCAGAAAGATTAGAGGTTAAATAATGAACCAAAAATTAGAATACCGTGGTTTAGGAAGAAGAAAATCATCTGTTGCTCGTGTTAAATTAACACCAGGAAAAGGAAAATTTTTAATCAATAAACGTGATGCTCGTGAATATTTAACATCTGATATATACTTAAAAGATGCTAATCAACCTTTTGTATTAACTGAAACATTCGGAACATTTGATGTTAATGTTAATGTATGTGGTGGTGGATTAAGTGGTCAAGCCGGAGCAATAAGATTGGGTATTGCTCGTGCTTTATTAGAAGCAAGCGCTGATTACCGTGCTATCTTAAAAAAAGCAGGAATGCTTACTAGAGATGCTCGTGCTAAAGAGCGTAAAAAACCTGGATTACGTGCTGCACGTCGTGCAAGACAATTCTCTAAACGTTAATTTTCAAATAATGCTAGATTATTATATAAATATGATATAATAGTCTTGCTTATGCGAGCGTAGCTCAGCTGGTTAGAGCACACGACTGATAATCGTGAGGTCGATGGTTCAAGTCCATTCGTTCGCACCATATCAAATTTGACTAAACAAAAGAAGGTTTTACCTTCTTTTGTTTTTGTCTTTATTGTTTTCTTAAATATTTTCTCGATCTTTGTAAAATAAAAATGCTTGATATAAGTCTTTATAAATTACATTACCATTGCTTAACTCTTTAAAATGATAACCAAAAATTAAAAAATAGAATATCGGTAGTGCAGATTTTGAGTTTATTATAAAGGCCTTTACAGATAACATATTCATCAAAAACTTCTTATTATTATCAAAAAGATGATACAATGGTTTGTTTTCATCTGATTTAGACTCTGTTTCACCACTTAAATATAATTCGCTTTCATCATATTCAAAGTATATTAGTCATTCATTGAAGTTATTTTTCATCTTTTTGTTTTTAATGTACATCTGTATTATAAAATAAAATAAAAGAATAATTATCAAAAGATATACAGCATCAAAAATATGAAAATAACTTAAGGTGCTAATCAAGTCGTTATCAAAGTTGATTATTTTATAAACAGATAAATTTATTAATAATTCATTTAAAAATAAGGAAAAAGTTATAAATAATAAGAAGATACCATATGAATATAGCTTATTTTTACTTTCTTTTATATATAACAATGCACCTTTTTTAAATAATATATTTGTTTTCTTTGCTTCAGAAATATGTATTAGTTTTTCTGTTTTATATAAAAGAAAATTAGTAAATGAATTATCTTGAACAAACAACTTAATCAATAAGGCAAATGAAAATAAAGATATTATGAAAAATAAATTTATAGTCGTTAGTATAATAATGGATACAATCATTATTTAAACTTCCTGATTAAAAAAATTCACATAATCCATATATAAACCATAAAAATAATCACTATGTTCTTCTTTAAAAGATTTGTGCATATCAAAGATAAAAAATGCAAAAATATCATATGCATCGGCTTTGAATAACTTTTTAAATTCCTTAGTTGTCATTATCCTATCCTTAAAATCAAAAATATTTGTTGGTAAATGTATATAGTTATTTATCGGCAACCCACTATTAAAATAAATATTTACATCTAGCATATTTTTAGTATCTAAAATGTTTGTATTTTTTACTTTATAATCAAAATATTTAAGTACTTTTTTACCAAGAAAATAACCCTTAAAACAATATCTAAATGTGAATATATCCATAACCAAAAAGGCTATATATATAAATACAAAAAGTAATATCATTTCTGGGAATGTTTTAGAATTTAAATAATGATCTAATAAAATAAATAACAAAGTAAGTGGTGGTAAACTAACAAATCTAAAGATTATGATTATAAACCAATATAATATTTTTCGATTGTAGGTCAATAGATACTTACGAAACTTATATCAACCTTTAATAAAATTTATGTGGTATTCATTAGTTTTTTGAGTTATATCCCTTATATATGTATCTTTTGTTATAAAAAAGAAGTTTTGATATCTTTTTGTATAAATAACAACAAAAAATATATGTACTAGAATCACAAAACAAATATTTATGATAAGAAAAATAAAAATATATTCTATTGTCATATTATCCTAAATTATCAGTTTTTGTTTTATTAGGTAATTTTCTTATATATCAATAATTATATTTTTTGTTATATACTTTTTTCAACCCTCATAAATGAAGTAATCAATCTGGCTTATCTAACATTTGATTTAAAGTTAATACTTCATTGGTTTTAAGATTTTTGAAAACTAAATTTCTTCCACCTATACCACCTTGGTTATAAGTTTTATTTAGTGGTGTTTCCTTTACAACTACTCATTCTACGGTTTTAATATTATTTAAATTTGATGCGATGTTTTTTAATTTATTCTCTAATGATCTTAGATAGTCATTTACCTGAGCATTCATATTATCTATATTTTTTATTTCTAAACCAGATAAGACTCCATCTAGTATCTCAAGTTCAAATCAAGGAATATGAACAAACATTTTTTGCACAAATACACCTTTACTTACTTTGCTAAATTTAAAAAAATTTCTTTTATAATTTTTAGCAAGAGTATAAATATTTCATGTTCATCCTGAAATTACATTCTTAGCATATGAATAACCTTCTAAAACTCCATCCAGCAATGATGATTCAGGTAAATTAAAAAATCCCTTTAATTCTTTTCTGTTTTTTATATAAGCATCTCTTTGTGTTTCAAAACTATTTATTATAGCACTTAGTATAAAAGAAGTTGTAGCAGACAAACCACTCGCAATGAATCCTAAACCCAAACTAAATATCCCTAAAAAGAAACTAAAAGCAGAAGCGACAGCAGTACCTACTTGTAAACCGTACATAATTTTTAGTCTTTTGTTATATCAAAGTATATTATCATTTATATCTTTATATGTTTTTACAATTTTATCTTTCTCTTTTTCAAGTTCAAAAAACTGCTTTGTAAGTGTTTTTGAGTTTACTTCATTATTATCAATATTAATAACATAACCTTTATTTGTATCTAAAATAACTCTTTTTATTTTTGTTTCATCTCGTAAAGATTCTTTTGTTTGTTCTTTATTATTAGTGATATTAGATTTAAAATTATTCAATGATGTCTTTAATTCTTTTTTAAATTTTTTATATCCATCATTTGAAATAAAATTGTTGATTTTTTCTTGTTGTTCTGGTGTAACTACATTTTTTTCTTTATATATTTTTACAAAATTACTTGCTAGTTCCTTAAAATCAGTTATGGAAATCTCATTGACTGCTTTTACTGTGCCTTTTTTCTTTGACATTAAATTTTCGACTATATTATCAAGTAACACATCTTTATTTTTAAACAAAGATTTAGACAAATATGAAACTTTTTCTAATTCATTATATTTTTCAGTATAAGTAAGGTTTTTAGTTAGCTTACTTTCTATTTGAACATTATTTTGATTTATTCCAGATAAACCACTTAGTCCTGCAATGGGTTCACCTAATTGAAAAATTACTTTTTTCATATAATTCCTTTTATGTTTTAATTTTATCAAAAATTTTGTATTTTATACAACCTATTTATAGACAAATATTAACTTAAATTATATGTTAAGCGATAAAAGTGTATAAGTGTTTCTTCATTTTTTTAATTAAAATGCATAATAATGAAAATATTTTCGTGTTTTTTAGGTAATTTGTCTTGAATTGCCAACTTTCGACTTGTTTTTTTTTTTTTTTTTGTAAAATAAATCTATGAAACTAATAAGACTTATAAAATATTCAATTTCATCGTTTATACCTGTTATAGCCATTACAACAAGTTGTTCTAAGGTAGAAAGCAAAAAAGAAGAACCTAAAAACCTGGATATTTCATATGATTATGATATTTTTACTGTTCCATATCAATATACAAACTTTATCAATAAGTTAGAAGCACTAGATGCAAATGATTATGATTTTGTGATAATAAAAACAAGTAAAATTGGTATCACAAAGAAGTTTACAAGACAAGAATTTATCAAGCTACAAGCAAAAATTAAGTCAAACACTTTAAAATTTAATCTAGATACTAAATCAGAAACATTGCTTACATTAGATGCAAACAATGATAAAGAACTTAAATCAATTGAAAAAGAATTACAAAAGTTTTTTAATAACTATTATGTGGATATTAATTGATTTGAGGACACATTAAAAAATATGATTCATGATGCAGGTGGCGGAATTAGTGGTAGAATTTCATATCAAAAAGCAGCTCAAAACAATAAACTCAATGAATATAACGAAGTTGTAAGCGAAATAAAAAACTTCTTCATTAAAAATGCCAATATCAAACTTGCCGATGATTTGCAAATAACAGAAATTAATCAAAATATCAAACCAAATTATTCGCTAGAAATTAAACTTAAAACAAGCGAGAAAAACTGCGAATCAAATGTTATTAAAATTGACTTTTCAAAACCTAAAAAAGATTGAAATGATGCAAGAATTATAGATGAAAATTTAAGAAACACAATAACTAAGAAAATGAAAATTGCTATAAATGACTATTTTGATAGAAACGAAAATGCAAAGAACTTTATAAAATTCATTAAAGTATTAATTTTAATCGATGACAAAGGAATCATAACATCAAAAATTAGTAACTCACTTTCGGAATTTGTATGAGAAATGGTTTCTAAACTTCCTTTTATTAAATATGTTCCATTCTTTTTGATATATAAGTTAGAATCGATAACAAATAGTTTTGTAAATAGATTCGTAAATATAGCAATTGCATCACTGAAAAATAAAATCGCAGCAGGGTAAATACTCTGCTTTTTTAAAAAGGGCAAAAAAATGGTGGAAGCAACGGGAATCGAACCCGTGTCCACACATAAATATAATTCATACTTCTACAGTTTAGTTTATTTTATTAATCAAATTATTTAAAACAAACAAAATAAATAACTTGATTTTAGCTTATTTAAGATTATTTATGCTAACTAATAACCCGATCCTTGTAAACCTTGTTTAATAGTCCAGGAAAAACTAAAAACAACTTGCTCTCTAATTCTTATGCGAAAGCAAAATTTGATTGTGTTGCAAAGAACACTGGTGAAACTTCTGGAGTTTCTGTTTTATTATCTTTTCCGTTTAAAAAAGCCTAGTAGAAATTATAGTCTTCCACACTACTGCGATACAAATTTACCTATATATGTCGAAACCATTATGCCCCCAAATAAGTTTTTAAAGTTTTTTGTAACCTTTTTTCAACTTCTTTTTTGGCTATTCTTTCACGTTTGTCATACTTTTTCAACCCTTTAGCAACTGCAATTTCAACTTTTATCTTTGATACTTTGTTAAAATAAATTTTTAAGGGAATAAGTGTAACCTGTTGAGTATCCAAAATATGTTTTAACTTACGAATTTCACTTTTATGCATTAATAACTTACGGATTCGGGTAGGTTCACATTTTACTTGCATATATTCTTTAAAAAATGCTTCACTTAAATATATTTCATTTTTATAAATTGAACCATAAGCAACATCAATACTTACAGAATTAGCACGGGCTGACTTAACCTCTCATCCTTGTAGTTGAATGCCTGCTTCATATTTATCTAAAATTTCATAATCTCGATGCGCTTGCTTATTATTTGCAATAATTTTCATAAGTTAATATATTATACAATTTTATTCGAATCATATAAAATGAGAATCTGTTTTTTATAAACCTTTATACATAATAATTTCTTAATTATTAAAATTTACATAGTCAAAATATAGCCCGTGGTAATATGCCTCATGTTCTTTTCTAAATGATTCGTGCATTTTATAAATAAAGAATGCATATACATCTTGTGCATCTGTTTTAAAAGTTTTCTTAAAATAAGAAACTCTTAATAAGCGAACTTTATCGTCAAAAAATCATCTTGGGATATATATATAATTATTTGGTTTCAATCCGTTATTAAAATATACTGATGCATCTAATAGTGGTTGGTCTTCTATAACTATTGCTTGTTTAACACACTGTTCAAAATGTCTAAGTGACTTTTTACTAAATAAAAAACCTTTAATATAAACATAGAATACAAACATAAATGCACTATAAGGAATAACTAACATACTTAAAAATTGAAATATTCAAATACCGGAAGATCCACCTTCTTTTTGATAAAGCACCATATTAGTAATATAATAAATGAAAATCACAATTAAGAGAAAACTTGTAATTGAAACAATATATAAAAGTTCTTTATAGATTTTATATATATATTTTTGTATTTTATTTCAACCATTAATAAAAGTAATGTGATATTCATTTGATTTTATTTTTATATCACGTTTATAAACATCTTCTATAATAAAACAAGGATATTGATATCTTATAATATACAATAAAATAAAAGTTGGCATCAAAATTAAGAGAATAAAACCCGCCATACCACCATTAATTCCTAAATAAAACTCTAATGGCATTTTTACCCTAAATTATCTATTTTTGTATGATTAGGTAATTTTCTTATGTAAAATTGTTTGGTTTTTGGGTTATAAACTTTCCTAAGATTTCATAATCATAGTTGTATGTCAGATTTTTTCAGCATTTCATCTATATTCAGAACTTGCCCAGTGCTTAGGTTTTTAAAAACTAAATTTTTTCCTCCTACTCCACCGTTACTATAAAGATCAGTTTGTAGTGTCTCTTTTATAACAACTCATTCAACTTTCTTAATCTCATCAATTTCTTTTGAGATAGCAATTAATTTTGATTCAATACTAGATAAAAAATTATTTATTTTAACTGCTACATCGTTTGTTTGTTTTATTTCGTTAGCATTAGTATATATATCGAGTCCGTCTAAGGCTAGTGATGGTATATGAATAAAAAGTGATTTGAGAAGTTTTGCGCTCCCTTCGATAGCGAATTTAAAAAAATGACCTTCCTTATAATTCTTTGCTGCTGAAAATATGTTAAGTGCGTATCCATCAATTACATTACGTGCATATCCATAACCATCATATACACTTTCACCAAGATTTTGTTTTGATGGTTTAAATATCTTTTGTAATTGCTTCATATTATTTAAATATACATCTCTTTGTGTTCTTATATTTGAGATTGCAATACTTAGACCAATTGATGCAGTCGTTGAAACTACTGTCCCGATGAAGCCTCAGCCCAAGCTAAAAAAACCTATTATTGTACTTATTACAGAAGCAACTGACATACTTACTTGTGCTGCTAATAATTTTTTTAGTGTACTATTTAAATAAACAAGATTATCATTTATATCTTTATAAATCGAATTTAATTGTTTTACTTGCTTTTCTAATTCAAAAAAGTGAATAGTTAATTTTTTTGAATTTTCTTGTTGGTTGTTAATATTTATTTGATAACCTTTTTCTCCATCTAAAACAATTTGCTGAATTTCTTGACTTGATCTATTTCTTCTTTTATAGTCTTCATATTTACTTCTTAAATCCGATTTGAAATTATTCAAGTCTTTTTTAAGTTTCTTTTTAAATTCTACGAATCCTTTATTGTTAATATAATCACTTAATCTACTTGCTTGTTGATTTGTAATTAACTTCTTTTGTTTATATATATTTATAAAGTTTTCAGATATTTGCTTAAAGTTTGAAAAAGTAATTTCTGTTGTTGCTTTTGTTACAGTTTTACTTTTTGAAACAATGCTTTCTGTAAGATTATCTAAAATTTTATTATTATCTTTGAATAAATCTTTTGTAAGCAAATCATCATTTATAAAATCTAATACAACTCTTTTTTCTTCATTTTGAACTTCTAATTTAACAATATGTGCTGGAACACCAGCAATACCACCCAAACCAGAAATTGGATCACCTAAATCAAATAGTAATTTTTTCATATTTTCCTTTATTATTTTATGTTTTCATTTTATCAAAATTCATAAAGTAGGACAAAAAGATTATCATAAATACCTGTTAATCCTTTCGTCCTACTTTGTATTAATTATATAACCCTTTTTTATTTATTCATTCATTTTTTAAATATAAAAATTGTTTATATAAATCTATATATATAAGGTTCCCGTTATGAACTTCTTTAAAATGATAACCTCAAGCAAAAAAATAATTCATAGCAATTATTTCTTGTTTTTTACTTGAATAGCCTATTAAATATTCATAATTTAGCAAAACCTTCTTCTCACTTTCATAATCAATATGATAAATAGGTTTATTTTTAAAATAGTTGGTTTCAGTAATTCCATTTAAAAAGTACTCATCTTGATGAAATTCAAATTTTTCTATTAAATTTTCTATTATTACTTTAGATTTTCTGAGTGCCTTGGTATATAATTTCAAAAACTTAAAAGTAACAATAAAATATATTACATATATAATATCTATCATCCTTATATAATTTAAATTTATAATTTCAGAATCTTTCATTTCAAATATATTATATTTTATTGCAATTTGTAGAGATATTTCTAATATTAATATAGCAAAAATTAATGATGTTAGAATACCAATACCAATTTTTTGATGTGTTTTACTTTTTTTAAGAAATATTTTTGCACCTTCTTTAAATAAAATATTAGTGTTTTTTGCAGATTCTAATCTAGATAGTATAGTAATTTTATTAGTTACAAAATTAGTCATATTAAGCCTTATAAAACTTACAATACATAGTCAAGTACTTGGTACAGCAGAAAAAATAAAACTAAAAATAATTACCATAATAAATACAAAAGAATCTCAATCCATAAATATATTTCCTTATTACTTTATTTTATCAAATATTGCTATTTATTGGAAAATATTAAAAACTTTCCTTATTACCTTGTGCAATAAACAAGGGAAGAAAAATTAGCATAAATAGTTGTTAATCTTTTTACCATCATTATCCCTTCATAAGTATATAAAAATACTAGTCATAGCTAGTATTTTTATATAGTATTCTTATCTTTTTAACGAACCACGAGCAATGGCTTCTTCTAAAACTTGTCGCATCAATTTACGAGTATGACGATCTCTTTGGGTAGGAGAATCATAGTAAATATAGGCTAATAATTGATCACTTCAATAATTTTTTATGCTTGTGCTATATGACCTATTTCCTAACACGAATTCTTTATTAAATCCTCCACGTCTTGCCATTCCCATTGCAACCTTTTGATCAGTTGTAAGTTTATTAAAAATGAGTTTATATCTAGAATCATTAATTGCTTTTTCAAAACCTGACCATAAACCACCCATAAAGTAACCTTCAACATCTAAACCTGAAAAACCTCAGAAAATTTCACCTGTTACACCTGCTCCCGTATGGATAAATCATAAGATAAATGCTGAAAGTCTAAATAATAACCTGAATTCATCATTTTTATAAAAGTCTTTACCTATTTTATATTGTTTTTTGCTTAGTTTTACAATCATTTGACGATATATAGGTGCAAAAATTGAACCTAGTAAATCCGAAACTTTATCTCCGTTCCTGAATATCTCTGTTATTCCACCATATACTACTCCATATGGTGCTGGCACATCTTTTTTAGCATTTGGTGAGCTTGGTTTATTCGATGAACTCGATGCATTCGAATTACTTACAGGTTTCTTTTTAAGTATCAGTGTATCAATAAAATGATAAATCCCACCTCTTTTGCTCATATCACTGGTTTCAAATAAGGAATTTAAAAAGCGAACATAATTTTCATCACCAATTGCATCTGCAATAAATGCAATTAGATTAGCTTGACTACCCATTTTACCTATATCAATGTTTTTATGATCATTAGTTAATATCATGTATAAAGCACCATCTAAAAAAGCACGTTTTATATAAGCAAAATTATCTTTATTTTTACTTAATTGTATTTTTTTAATGTTTTCATATATGTTATTAACTATTATAGGTAATTCAGGACGTTTTACTAATGCTTTCATAAGGTTACTTATAACATTTTGGTATAAAGTTAGATGCTTGTTTTCAGTAAGATTAAATCCTAGATTACGAAGTTTGGCAATCATCACCTGTGCAAGTCCTTTAGCAATTCTTGGATCAGGGTTAGACAATGTTTCTTTAACTCATGTAGTAAATTTAGATTTAAAGTCTTTTGAATTAGGTGATTTAAATAAGATATTTATCGCTCCAAATCAATCATCAGCAATTTGATAATCATTTCCACGATCAATAAAATCACCTATAACCATATTAATAATATCACGGATATTTTTGTTTTGTAAAGCTAAAATAATTGTGTCATTAATTACACTTGGATCATTAAAAACTCCGTCTTCAACTAAAACCTTTGAAAGGTTAAGATCGTGAATTACTTTAGTTATTTTAGTCTTATCATCTAACAGGTTTGATACTAAATTTACCAATAACTCCTTAGCACCAACTTTATGCTGTGTAATAACATGATCGTTAATAACTTTTTTAATAAATGGAAAATCAGTAACTTTTATCGTTTGTAATGCATTAGCGATAAACTTAGATTTAAATCCATTAAAATCATTAACCTGTTTAATGGTTTGTACCATTGAATCAGCAAGGTTATCAAATACACCAATTCGATTAAACATATTGCCAAAATCATTTGCGAATGCTTCGATAAAGTCATTAATATTAGTTGATTTCTTAACATTTAAAAATGATACTGCTTTTTCAATCACTGATTTAATTGCTGTTTTAGTTGCAGCTGATGATAAACCATCTAAAGCAAGTTTTTTAATTGAATTTTTAAACTCACTTTCATTTGCTGCTACTGAAATATATTTTTTAAACACATCGAAAAAAGTGTTTGAATAAGCAAATGTATTTACATTATTTATGTAGTATTTAGCAATATTTGTAATTAATGTTTTTAATGTATCTACTTTTAACGCAGAATTAATTAAATTAGTAAATTCGCTTTGTGATAAAAATCCATTTGTAATAAATGCTTGAGTTTTTGCATCAAAAGCGTTTCAAATAAATCCACCAAAATCAACTTTTTGTATTGCTAATTTAAATATATTTTCAACTAAAATAATAAAATCATTTTTGTTTTGTTGAATACCATTTTCTCGAACTACATCGTTAAGTAAATCAATGATTTTTGCTTCATAATCATGAGATGAAACAAATAACTTGAAACTTTCTATTAATTTATTTAATACACTATTAAAATCAAAATTAAGTCCATTTCTTGCTACTTCATCAACTGATGAATCAATTAATAAATCTGTAACAGGAACATAATGATTAACTTCTTTAATTGCACCTAATAAAGCTTTTACTAAGTCTTCTTTATGTGATACATTAGTTAATAATGCAGCAAAGTCTGAGTGTTCAAGTTTATGAATAGCAAATTTAGCAATAAGGTTCTTGATATCATCATTTTTATAAAATAGAGATATTAATTTCTTGCCAATAGTTTTTAATGAATTTTTAAAATCATCATTATTGAATATATTTTTAATTAATTCAGAAAGATTATGTGAGTTTTTAATAACATCATATCTACTTATAACATTATCTAATAAAGTTGCTATTCTTGATTTAATTTCATTATTTTTTAACAAACTTTTAATTACTTTTTTAAGTAACTCTACATCAATGCCATTGCTTGTATATGAATTTGGGTTCTTGAAAATATAAGCAAACATTTGATCGACAAATGCATCATTTTCACTTATTGAGTTATATAAAGCAACACCATTTTGTACTACTGTATTTTTATGATTTTTAATATTTTCGAATGTTTGTAATGCCGCAATTAAAACATTATCATTAAATACAAACAATTTTGGTATTTCAACTTTTAATTTTGCTGCATATGCTGCAAATGAATCCGTTGATGCAAATGTATCAGTTAATAAGTTAATTAAGGGTTGATATACATTAATTTTTTGTAAAAATGGAATTATTGAAGAAATCAAATCATGAATTAATGAAATCTTATTAATACCAGCAAGATTTAAGCCTAATTGATTTATTCATTTATCTAAAACGCTTGCTAATATATTTGAAACCGTTGTGTTGGTTAATATATTTTGAATTCCATTTGCAAAACTTGTTTTAACAAAATTTTCAATATTGGTATTTTGTAGTAAGTTTTTAAACAAAGCAAAAGGGTTGTTTAAATATGTTATTCAATCGGTATTTTTAATCAATTCAGGTACAAATGTCTGTATTGCTTGAGTTGATAATGTATCGTTTAATACCACTTTTACAAGTTGTTTAATATCATCTTTTGAAATAATCGATAGTATTTGTTTGTTATTAATTGAATCGATTGCAGAATTGATAAATTTATCAAAATATCCATTATTTTTTAAATGAATTAACAGTTGTGTAACAACCTTAATAAAGGATTCTTTATGTGTGGCAATAACGTTTGTAGCAAGTAGTGAATCTACATATTGCTTAGGATTTTTAAATACTTTTTCAGTAATAATTTGTGATATTTGATTAGGTATTTGAGCAAGTTTTACTAATACATCATCAGTACTTGAAGCAGCATGTTGCAAAGTTTCAAATACTTTTTCGATAATCGGATCAATTAAACCGATGTGATGCACAACATCTTTGATATTACTTACAAAAGCACGAATAAATACTTCATTTTCTGTTACATTTACACCATTTTGAACAAGTAAATTCTTAATGAGTTCATAAAGCGAATTATTGATATCAGAATTTTGTAATAAATCATCAATAAATGCTTTTAAATCAACTTTTATAGAATTTATATCTATAACTGTTAATAATTTTTTAAATAAATCATTATATGAAGTAACATTTTCAAATTCGTTAATATGTTCAATTAATTTACTAAATGTTGCATTAATTAAATTGTG
Source organism: Mycoplasma sp. AC1221 (assembly GCF_054353815.1). Taxonomy (NCBI): domain Bacteria; kingdom Bacillati; phylum Mycoplasmatota; class Mollicutes; order Mycoplasmatales; family Mycoplasmataceae; genus Mycoplasma; species Mycoplasma sp. AC1221. Next base: position 32,647 of record NZ_JBTHHH010000008.1, read on the forward strand.
AAAACGAATGTTCTTCAACATTGCTTTAGCAACATCTGAAAGTTGACTTAATCCGATAAAGTTTTGAATCTGTGTTTTTGTAGCAGTTGGTAAATTATTTATCAATTCATCAACAAAACTTCCATCACCTAATTTTGTAATTATATTAGTTATAATAGTGATAATATCGGTTTTATTTTCAGTAAATAATCCAGATTTAATTACTGCTTTTAATAACTTAATAATATTTTCTTCTTGCTTATTATCCTTGTTTAAACGAGCTTTAAATCCATTTAAAATCGCATTAGCAATACTTGTAAAATTAAAGTTTAATCCGTTGTTTTGCAACGATGCATAAATTACTTCAAAAGTCAATTCACTTATATCAAGTTGACTATCAACTATATCGTATATCTTGATGATGTTTTCAGCGAGTTTATTTTTATCATTTACCCCTTTTAAATATGGTTGCAACACTTCCTTATTTAAAAGTGATATTACAAGTGATTTTAGTTTTTCTTTAACAGATGCTTTTGAAACAAATTCTTTGATTAAAGCTACTACTTTTTCTTTAATAGAATCTTTTAATCCAGTAATATTAAAAATTGCTTTAACTAACTGGTTATATGAATCAGGTGCTTTTAATGATGAAATATGATCAATAGCACTATCACCAAGTGATTTAATGATTTCTTTAGTTTTTGAATCTTTAAGTATAGTTTTAATCAAATCTCTTAAAGCACCCTTTGTAAATCCTAGGGTAGTTTCTACTGAATCAACCGAGATTTTTTCTGCTAATGCTTGTGTATTAGCATCTGTTCAATATTTATCTAATAATTTGTTAAAAATTTGTTTTAGTCAATTGTGCTGATTTTGCACAAATTCTGAATTTAACAATACTTTTACAAATGCATAATTATTTAAATCAATTGCTGATAATAATTTATTTGTAAATAAACTAATTAATTCATTTGTATTAGTTGTTTTATTAATTTCAGCTACTGGTATAGCAAGTATTTTATCAATAATCGAAACATTACTATCAAGGTTATTAATAGCCTTAAGTAATGGGTTTAATTGATTTAATTGTTCATCACTTAATTTTTGCGATGCATCTATAATCTGATTTGAAACTAATGCATTATTTATGATATCCTTAAAGATTAAAATGTTGTTAACAAGACTATTAAAGATATAGTTAGCAACCGTTGCTGTATATGCTGGATATTTTTTAACTGCATCTGAGTTATAAAGTTTTTTAACTAAATTATGTAAGTTTTCAATAACTTTGGTTTGCAACTGTGATGCTAATGAAGTTTTTAAAGTTGCTACTCTTTGATCAAAAACTGATTCAGAATCATCAAAGAATGTTTTTAAGTTATTTGCAACTAAGTCAATAATTCCTAATTCTTTTGCTCATGAATATGCTTCTTTGAGAAAAATATTTAAAAACTGATGAGTTTGTGGATCATTATAAATTTCAACAAAGTTAAATTTTATAACATTCGATAGAATGGTATTAATATTTGATACCAAGCTATCATCATTTAAAATTTCATCGATTCAAGTTGTTAAACTAGTTTTTAGTTGTTCTCCATTAATAGATTTAACAACAAGATTTAATAAATCTTTGATACTGTTTATTGATTTAAGATTTTGGATGTTATCTAAAATATTATCAACAATTCCTTTAAATAAATTTTTAGTAGATTCTTTATTTAAAAATGAATAAATAATTTGATCACTTATTTGTTCTGATGCATATTTATTAACTTCTGCTAATGTTGCTTGTGGAAGTAAATTTAAAATTTTTGAACCTAAATGTTCATCTGTTTTAAAATGGTCATATACATTAACAAAGATTTGCTTTAAATCATTTTTATGACTTGAAATGAAATTATCTGGCAACCCTTTAATTAAGGTAATAACTTTTTGAGAAATCACATTTGAACTAAACTCGGATGCTATTTCATTTGCAAATAAATTAAGTATCTTTATAGGATTAGTATTTCTTGATTTTTGATATAAATCCAATGCTTTAAATAAATGTTCTACAACTTTTAAATTATCAAATTGTGATAATAAATAGTCTAATAAATCAGAAATAAGTTGGTTTTTATTAGTAGTATGTGCAAAGATTCATAAATTACCTATTTTTTCACTAATAATGTTTGCTAATAACTTCTTCAATGTAGTGTCGGTTTTATATTCATTAATAATGTTGGTAATCGATTCTTTGTTTGAACTTATAAAGTTAGTGTCTTTTAAAAATAGATTAATTATGTCTATTCAACTATTTGCATTAACAAACTCTTGAGAGTGATCTATGATAAATGCTGTAAAATTGGTAAATATAGAGTTAAACGCAGTGTTTTTGATTATCTTATCAAACAAAGTCTTTGATTCTGTCTTATTAAGTCCTAAAACACTCTCTGGGAGCATTTTGTCAAGTGCTGCTGAAGCATATTGATCTTTAAATTTAGCAAAAACTTTATTAATCAACTCTTTTAATAATTCTTTATTTGTAGTAAATAAAGGGGTATTTAATAAAAGTTTATATAAATCAAGATCGCTAAAGTCAAATAATGATATTAATTGCGGTAGTTTTGATAATAATGAATTTACATCATCAGAAGTTGTAACAAGTTCAATAACTTGTTCAATTAAAGGATTTAATTTATTTAATGACTTAAGTACACTTAAAGCACTTGGATAAACAGAATTAAGAACAGGTAAAAACTTTTGATCAAGAGCGAAACCATTTGCATTTGTAACTTCATAAATTATCTTAGAGGTTGTTTTAGTTAGATCATTATTATTAATTACATCTAAAAGAATCTCTTTAATTTCTTTATTTATAACTTCTTTAACTTTCGGTTCTTTTAAAAGAATTGAAACAAGTTCTTTTGGTGATGATAGTTTATCAAGTAAATCAGGATTCTTTAAAACACTTTCTAAAAGCGCAACTACTAACTTCATTATTTGTGGACGATTTATAACATTTAAAGTTAATTGCAGAATTTCATTTTTATCAACATATTTTGCTATTTGTGGTTTATCAAGCAAGTTGCTTAATAATGATGTTATACCACTTGAAAGCACACCTGATTCTTGTAATGAATTTAAAACGACAGCAGCGGTATTTAACACACCATTTGAATTATCTTTAATTCATTTTTGATTCAATAAATCCTTAATTTGAGTAATTGTGTTAGTAGTGTATTTGTTTTTAATGATTGCAAAAATTGCATCCGGGATTTGAGCAAGAATTTTTATTGGTTCATTCGATGTTTTAACTGCATTAAGTTTATCAATAAATGCATCAATAATCGGATTGATAAGTTGTTGTTTTTGGATATATGGGATGATATTTTGTGAAAAATCACTTATAAACTTGATATTATCTAAATTCTTAATATCTATCCCAAATGTAGTAAGCGATGTAGACATTACATCATTGATGATTTGTGGTAGTTCATTATTAGTTAAAATATTATTAAAAATTGCAATTAATTGTGGTTTAAGATTATCAATTGGTAAATGTTGTATTGCATTAGCAATTAAATCATTTAGGCTTTGCGCTTTATTATATTCAGCAGTATTATTTAAAATCGCATCTAAGGTTGCTTTTAAAATATCAAGTATTTGTGGTTGACTAAATACTAAATTAATTAACTTATCAAGTGATTTAGTTGGGATATATTTTGCAACCGAACTATTAGCAAAAAGATTGGATACAGATTTTGAAATACCTTTTAATGTATTTAAATCTAAGGCATTACTGATAATTTGTTTTATAAATGCTTTATGATGCTGCAATAAATCAGAATTTAAAATTATTTTAATAAAATTAAGTAATTTTGGTTCATTTTGCAATCCAATAAATTCTGTTGTAATTAAAGATCTTAATGCTACTGAAAATAAATCACCAATGTGGTTGTATCCGTAATATGGAAAACTATTCAATGTATATGAGGTAAATTTATCAATTAGTTGTTGGTTATCATTAAGTTGTTTTAATAATTTAATTAAATCATTTATAACAACATTTACTTCATCAGATGTGATATTTGCTGTTAAATTATTTTCTTTTAAAAAGTTATAAAGAAATTCTGAAGCAACTGCCTGTAGTTTAGGACTAGTTAAAAACTCGAATAATAAGGCATTAAGGTGACTAGAAATGCGAGTATTGATTTGTGGATCTTTTAGTATATTTGAAAACACATCAGATAAATTTGAAACATCTGTAAAGTTATCTGGATGTAAAGCATATGAATCCGCAAATGCTGAAACTAGTTCTTTAAGATGCTCAGAATTTAAAACAGAATCAAGTATTGATGAAATATCAGATTCTTTAACATTATATTTTTTAATTGGTGCTAAAATCGCATTCATTACAGCAGATTTTACATTTGGTCCGAATACCTTAATTGCATTATTTAAAATGGTTTTTAAAGCATCAGCAAACTCTGTTTTATACTCTTTAACCATATCACTTGAAGCAACAGCAGAAATTACTATAGCAAGGTTATCTATATTTAAAATAGAGTATTTAAATGCTGCAGAAACATTATCTAAGGTAAGTTGATTTTGTTCTTGATATTCTTGTAGTTGAGTTTGCAAGTTATATAAAATTCTTTGTAAAGTATTTGAACGAAGTAAAGATTCAACTAATGAGTCCTTAGCAAATTTACCACTAGCAACTTTTTTATTAAACAACTTTGCTAACTTACGCTCTGGATCTAAAACATTATAAATAGAGTTATTAGTTAAAAAATCAAACGCTTCGCGAGTTAGATAAGAAAAAGTTTCAGTTAATTCTGCAATGCGATTTCCAAAATTATATATATCTCTTTTGTCATCAATTTCTTGTTCATAATTATTTTCTACATCTAAATATGAAGCAGTGTTTGGTCCAAAAAGTTGTGAATTAGGAATAATAGGTTGGATTTGGTATGTTGCACTATTGGCATCAAAATCCAAATATTCTTGTGAAAAATCATACCCTTTATAATCATTAATATTTAGTGATGGATTAGTGATTTTTAAATATATATCCATTGCCATTTTTTTGTATCCAAAAGTATTTGGATGGATATCGAAAAAGATAGTAGATAATTCGGAAGCATGTTTATTTCAATAATCATTATTAACAGGTTGGATAAAGTTAATTTTATTAATAATCGCAGTCTCTCGAATTCCTTTGTTTAAAACATTTACCAAGATATCAAGTGGTGAAAAATCTAAACTTCCACCTAATAACTTAGCTACATATTCTTTTATCACATTGGCAATTGATAACATCGGAGTAGGATAACCGATAAAGTTTATATTAGCATTTGGAGCGAATTGTTTTAAATTTGCTACGAATGTTGTAAGTCTTTTTTGTGTTTCTCTTAACGCATTATTAAATAACTTGTTTATTAAAACAACTGCATCAGAAATAATTGCTTGACCTTTTAAATAATTTTTTATTAAGTTAGTTACATCATCAGTTGCTAAGTTTTGGAATAATAGAAACAAGATATCATTAGCAGATAACGAAAAAGTAACCAAGTTTGCTTGTTGTAACTTGTCTTTTATTTGTTGAGCTTTTGCTTGTCAGTCATTTCCAAAAATACTTAATGTATCTTCATCCTTAACAAGTGAATCATCATAAGGGATTCCAAGTAACTTGATTCAATCAAGTAATCGAGAACCAGATACGGCAAAATTATTAAATGCTTTAACACGGTGGTTTTGATTTAACAAACGAGCTAAGTATGCAGGATATGAAACACCCGAAATACTTCCATCACTTTCTAATTGACCAGGATATGATTGTGGCAAGGTTCCATCAAATCCTTCAGTAATCGAATCACCAATCGCGACATAACGAATATCTTCATTAGCAGGAATAAAATGTTCTGATTTTTTACGTTTTGCCTCATCGATATGGTCAAATTTTTGATCACCTAAAATATTTACATTTGACAATGTGCTCTTAGGTGGTTGTACAGGTTGTTGTGGGAGTTGAGTATTAGGTATAAGAACTGGTTTTTGATAAAATTCCTTGCCTCCACGAGGTAATTCTTCAGAAGAACCTGGTGCCTTACATGCAACTGCAATAGTAGTAGCTGCTAATAAAAGGGTGGAACTTGTTATAAGAAACTTTCTTTTTTTCATACTTCCTTTCACTTCATTATATATTTTATATATAATGACTTTTTTATATAATACCACATTTATCCAAAAAAAAGAATGATTATTGGTGCTAAATACAAGCAAAAAGCACACATATAAAGATTGAAAAGAAAATTCAATCCTTGTATGTATGCTCTTAATATAACTAATTTGATAAATTTTGGTGCCCAAGACAGGACTTGAACCTGCACGGATTACTCCACTAGATCCTTAGTCTAGCGTGTCTGCCAATTTCACCACTCGGGCTTTTTGTTTTTATATTTTAGCATATTTTTACAAAAAAGTTAAAAAAATTAAAACGCAAAGCATTTTAATTAAATTAATTCGTTCTTTACAAATACATCATGAATGGCATCAAATGCTTCTTGTTCATCTTCGCCCATAACTTTAACAGTTACTTCTGCTCCACATTTAACACCTAAAGACATAATATTCATAATTGATTTTAAATTCGCTTCACGTCCACCTGATTGTAATTTAATATCAGATTTATATTTTGAAGCTACAGTTACAAGAATTGAAGTAGGACGTGCATGAAGTCCAATCGGATCAACTATTTTAGCTGTAAATTCTTTCATAATAGCCTTTCTTTATTTTATTAAATATTGCTACAAATGATAGCATAAATAAAATTTTATACTTTTTTACTGTTTTTCACTAAAATAAAGTAATATTTTGTTAAATATTTATCATATTTGTGGAATAAATCGCATATTTTATGTGATTTGAAATTTTTCACCTTGTATATAGACATAAAAGTAATATAGTTATGAAAATAAAGTGATTTATTTGTTTACGATAGAAACAAAAAAACCTTGCAAAAACAAGGTTTTTAATATTTTCCTGCTTGTCAATCTGCAACTTCTTGAGCAGTTCCGAGCACAAAATGATCATCGTTTATTTTAATTCATTCAGGTTGGTTGTTTTCATCATATTTATGCATATTGATATCATAAACATATCCAACCAAACTTCCTTTGCTTCCTTCAATTGAAGGAACTGCATCAAGTAAGCTTTTGGTATATGGATGCAATGAATGATTCATAATTTCTTCGGTTTTTCCTACTTCTAACAATCTTCCTTTATTCATAACAGCAATTCGATCAGAGATATATTCTACCATACGTAAATCATGTGCTATGAATAAAATTGTAAGTTGATACTTTTCTTTTAATTCATTGAAAATATTAACCACCTGCGCTTGTATAGACACATCAAGTGCTGAGATAGGTTCATCTGCAACCAATAGCTGCGGACGCAGTACAACAGCACGAGAGATACCAATTCTTTGTTGTTGTCCACCTGAAAATTCTAATGGATATCTACGCAATACTGATTCATCTAAACCAACAGATCTTAATATATCACGAACTAATAAACGCTTACATTCTTTTTCAGTATGTTTACTTAATTTATCACGTTCTGCTCTAAGTTCATCAAATAGTTTAGTTATATGTGGTTGATTTAATTTAATCACTTGGTTATATAAATCTACAAAGAATGCTTGATATGAAATATCTTCATTGGTTGCTATTTTAATATCTAATTCTTTTTCATAATTTCCAAAAAATTGTGGGTGGTTTTGTTGTGAAAACTCTTTATATAATTTTACTTTTGCTTCTTGATCATAGTTATACAAGAAAATTTCTTTTGCATTTTTGGTATTAGTTAAACCTTCTGAAACAATTGCTTCAACATTAGCATGTGGATTTAACGAGTTGGCCGGATCTTGAAAAATCATTTGAACTTTGTTGGTTAAAAAGTTTTCAATTGCTTTATATTCAGCAAGTTTTTTACCTACTTTGAACCCACGAGTAAGTTTTCTCGGTAAGGTTTTATCAAGTAGTTTAATTTCACCAAAGCTATAAGGAACCAATCCCACTAAAGCACGACCGATGGTGCTTTTACCACTCCCTGATTCGCCAACAAGTCCTAAAACTTCACCTTTATAAATGTTTAAATTTAAATCACTGACTGCTCTAAATGCTTTAATTCCACTTCCATAAGTGATATCAACATTGCGCATAGTTACTAATTCACTTTCACCATGCTTTGGGCGTAGCATTTCTGCTACACCTTTAGTTTGAGTTCGTCAAACTTCTTTTTCACCAAATAAGAATCTTTTAACTTTATATAATGTTCTTTCGTTACTCATTTTCAGCTAAAAATTCCTTTCATAATCTTTGGATAAGTTCAGGTGGTTGGTATTTTGGAGCTTGTGGATCTAATAAAGCAGACTTAACACGGTGAGTCTCTGAAACATAATAAAAATCTGGTTCAATTTCAAAGTCACGCCCTAATGCATAATCATTTCTTACCGCAAAAGCATCACCTTTGATGTTATTTAAACTTGATGGTACACTTCCACGGATGGTTGATAAACGACTTCCTTTGTTAACATCGGGCATGCTAAGGATTAACCCCCATGTATATGGATGCTGTGGATAGTGTAAAATTTCATGTGCTGTTCCTTCTTCTATGATTTGTCCTGCATACATAATAGAAATGTAATCTGAAATCGATGCAACAACACCTAAATCATGGGTAATAAATACGATAGATAACTTTAATTTAGTTTGTAAATCTTTAATAATGTCTAAAACTAATGCTTGCACAGTTGGATCAAGGGCAGTGGTTGGTTCATCCATAACTAGAATTTTTGGTTCTAATGCAACTATTGCAGCAATAACTACCCGTTGAACCATACCACCAGACATTTCATGTGGATATAACTTCATAACTGCTTCAGGATCATTTATTTTAGTTAGTTTTAAAAACTCTACAGCACGATCATAAGCTTCTTTACGGGTTTTAACAACCTTATTTAACAGCATCCCTTCCATAATTTGTGTTCCTACTTTCATTGTAGGATTAAGTGTTGACATTGGGTTTTGGAATACAGCAGAAACTACACGACCACGATAATGTGAGCGCTCTCAATCGCGAAATGAGAATTTTTCAACATTATTGTTGTATAAAAGAATTTCTCCACCATCGATAACAGCATTATCACCAGTAAGTCCATATAGAAGTGATGTTATTACTGATTTTCCTGATCCTGATTCACCGATAATTGCATGAACTTTACCTTCATAAACTTGCAAGCTTGTTCCACGAAGCACAATATTTTTTTCTCCTGGACGAGCTGGGTTAGTAAAAGAAAGTTTAATATCTTTTATTTCTGCAGCAATTTTTAATTTACTTCCATCTTCAAAAGTTCGGTATTGTACATTTTTATAAAAATTATCTCAATTGAAATAAGAACGTTTGAAACGGGAAAATAAAGAAAATTTCTTTTGTTTTTTTGAAACTTGTTGTTCATAGGTTTTTGTATCAATGTTAGTTTGTTGATTTAAAGATTCTTGATTTTGGTTTTTTAAACTTAAATCATTAGTAGTTTTGTTAGTTTTTGTATCAAAACGTCTAAATCATCTACTATTTTGTTCTTTTCTCACAATAACCTCTATCTTTGACGTCTCAAGGCATCTTGGACGCTCGCTCCTATTAATTGCACACTAGTTGTAATTAAAATCAACATTGTCGATGGAACAAAAACATATCTTAAATAGGTAGGAAAGACCTTTTGACCTTCTGAAATAAGGTTACCTAAGGTTGGAACGTCATCAATTGCTAAACCAATGAAAGCTAATGATGTTTCTGAAAGCACTACCCCAGGAATTGTAAATACTAACTGAGTAATCAGTATTGGCAAGATAACAGGAACATAATTTTTAAGAATTTTTCATGCTGGTGTACCTAAAACTCTCGAAGCTGCAACTCACTCAAAGTGTTTTGCGCGCTTAACTTGAGCACGGATTTGATTAGCCATTCCTGTTCATGATGTAAATGATAAAGAAAAAACAATTACTCAGAAACTTGGACTAACAACAATTGTCATTAAAATCAAAATAATGATTGTCGGTACTACTGAAATAACCTTAATTATAAATGTCATCACACGATCAAAACGTTCATATTGACCCATTAAAATCCCAATGGTAAGTCCGATGATAACTTCGATAAATGTAACAACTAATGCTAATGCAATCGAGTATCGCAATCCGTGTCATAAACGTGCCCAAATGTCGCGTCCAATTGAATCGGTTCCAAAAATATGATAAATTCCTGTTTGCTCGTCTGTTTGGTTAAATGTTAAGAACCTTGCATCAACATTGGATAAGTTTGGATCTTGTGTAGTAAATGGGATAATAAATGATAAAAGAATAATCACGACTAATAAAACAAAACCAAATACACCTGCAAAACTCTTTGAATAACGATATACAAATTCTTTAAATACCTTCGTTTCTGCACCCATATGTGCATCAGCATGGAAATCAAAAGTTTTACCTACTATTTTTCATGCTTGATATTGAAACGGTTGCAATATCATACTTGGAGCAGCATCCTTAGTTAGTTCATTTGTTGGACCAAGTTGTTGACGTTGCTTTAATTTAGTTAAATACTTTTTAAAAGAAGACACTAATTTAGATTCTTTTTTATCATTGAATGCCAATTATGCCCCCTTTCTACGCACTCTTGGATCTATAACTTCATATAAGATATCACGAGTTGCATAAGATAAAATAGTAAGTAAAGTAAACATTATAATTAAGAATAAAATCACATTATAGTCTTTTGTTTGAATTGCTTGTAGTAATGTTGCACCAGAACCAGAAATAAAGAAGATTTGCTCAATGAAGATACTTCCGATAAATGAACCGAAAATAACAGCAGGGAAGAATGTTGCGATTGGGAAGAGTGAAGGTTTAAGTGCATGTTTTCATACAAAACGGTTTTTTGATAATCCTTTTAAATATGCAAATTTAGCATGCACTGAGTTTAACTCACGATTTAATTCGGTACGAATATATTTGATATATACAATGATACTTCCAAGAGAAAGCGCTAATCCAGGTAGGATATATGTTAGGAAATTATGTTGAGCGAAGATATATGGTAAGTTAATTAAACGACCGATAAATACTAATATTAAAGCAAAAATAATCGAAGGAACCGATGAAAAAATACTTACTAACACAGTTGATACATTATCAACTATTCCGCCTGGGTTTTTACCAACTCATATTCCTACAGAAATTCCTATTACAACAGTTAATAATACTGAAAAAATTCCTACTAAAAATGATTTATAGAAGCGCTCTCAAATAAATGAATTTATTTCTTGTGCAGGAAATAATGATAATGATATACCAAAATCTCCGCGAAAGAGTCTTACTATATAGTGTCAGTATCTTATAATTAACGGCTGATCTAAACCGTATTTTGCTTCTATTGCTTTTTTTGCTACATCATCTAAACCAGCTGTTAAAGTATTTGAACCAGGAACGGCATTAATTAAAAAGAATGTAATAGTAATAACAATTAATCCAATAATAAAGAATTCGGCAATAATCTTAAAAAATCTTCAAGAAGAAATTAATAAAGGTGAATTAATGTTAAATAATTTCTCAACAAATGTTGCATCTTTAGTTCTTTTGTTTGAAAAAACTATAAAGTTATCATCAACATAAGTAGTTTTGTTATTTTCTTTTGTTTTAGATCATTTCATCTATTTTGCCCTCCCTCTTGGTAATCCTGGTTTTGGTGGTCTAGTAAAATCATATGCATATTGCAGCGCAAATGTATAAAGACTATCTACACCACCTACTCTGGTTATTTCTCAGTTGGTATCAACTTCCATTAATGGTACAACAATCGATGCATCACGAATAACTTTTTCAAGTTCACCGATGAAGATGTACACATATTCTTGGGTTCATTTTAATTTTGCCTCAGCATTTGTAAAGTTTCCGGTAAAGAATGCATTTATTCTATCAGTATAACTTTGCGAATCTTCTTGTGGACGAATGAAAGATAAATCAATAAATTTACGTCAAAAATCTATTTTTGTATCAATCTTTCCTAATGATCACTGAATATGTAAGCGATCTGCAGTAGCACGTGTAGCATCTGCTAATTTATCAATTCCTTCAAACATTAATAACAGTTCATTAAGAATTTTTTCCTTACGTCCTGCTTTAATATTCGGATTTTGAATTAGCATATATTCAATTAAATTTTTAATTAAACGGTCACTAAATATTCTTGATGTGTCTTTGTTTAATTTTTCAATTAATGGTTTAACTGCTTCTTCAAAAGCTGTTATATGATTCTTATCTCCTTTTTTAGCTTTTTCATATGCATCTTTTGCGCTTTGTGATGCATTAACTAAAGCTAAAAACGGAGTTTGTAATTTTGTTTCGATGTAGTTATCTACATCTAAATTGGTTGCTTGCACATATAATTGGCGAATGTAATCTGCATATGTGTAAGAACCTACTGGGTTTGTTTTAAAGGCAATACTTTTTTGGTTAAAACTATCTATTTCATCGGGTTTGAAGAATACTGCAACATAGTCTTGAGCACTATTTCCACCTAATCTATCATAGTTTTGATAGATAATGTCGTATTTTCCTTCTTCAATAAATGAAGCAAATGAGTTTTCAGGTAAACTCTTAATATCAATGTTTACAAAACCATCGAAAGTTCTACCTAATATTTCTTTTAAGTATGCACCTGCTTTCTTTTGTTCATCACTAGAGTTGTTTAAAAATTTTAAAGTTACAGATTTTAATCCTTTGTGTCTTACTTTAAAACGTTCAATATAAAATTGTGCTGTTTTTGGTGCATATGTTTGATCATAACGATGTGTTTTCTCAAAAGTATATCCTTTTGAAAGATGAGTTACAAAATCATAATTTTGTAAAGGGAATTTTACCCCATCCTTTGCATCACTACTCATATCTGAAAAGTAGGTTTCGATATTTTTCCCATCATATGTTCGATATTGTCCATATGCTGTTCAGGTGTTTACTGGAAATGAAAAGTCTCATCCAACTACTTTAAGCAGGTTCTCACGATTTACTGCATAGAAAATTGCGTTTCTAAGGTCTTCATCTTGTATATAACTTTGTGCGTTTGTTTCATTATCAAGGTTAAATCCAAAAGCAATTGTTCCATAACCTGTGTTTTTATTTAGATATTTTTTATATTCAGGGTTAGCAAAATATTGTGTTATTTTTTCAGCCGGAATATAAGTTTGTGAAATATAACCATCTTCAAAGAATGTTGCATTAGTGTTTCTGTCAGTTGAAAAATAAATTTTTATTCGGTTTGAAATGGTGTTTTCTGCATCGAAATAATCTGGATTTTTTTCTAACAATAATGATCCCTGTGGACCTAAAATAACATTTTCAGGTTTCATCAAAAATGGCCCATTTGTTAAAAAGTGTTGTTTTTGTGATCCGAAGACATCGATTCCGCCTGCAACTGTTTCAATATACTTACGATTTACAGGGAAAAGGTGGAAGAAAATAGTAAATAGCATATATGATAAACCTGGTGTCTTGTTCTCATCAAAAATCATTGTAAAAGTATTTAAATTATTTGCTAATGTCTCAATTGTAGGTTTAATTTTTCTTGCATCTTCATCAAATTTAAAATTTTGGTAAGGATTTGCATAAACATTTTTTACTAATGTGCGAACAAAAGTCTTAGTTTTATCTTTCGGATCCCTGAATGTAAAACTTTGTGATTCTTTTTCAATCTTGAAATTAGGATTTAAATCCATACTTTCATTAACTTGTTCGAGACTATAATCTAAATATAACTGACCTGTATAAAAACCAAAATCTAATGCAGCTTTTTTTATTGCTTCAACTTCTTTTGTATCAGCAGGTACATTATTTTTTGAAACTTGTGATTGTCACTCTTTTTCACTTGGATCTTGAATGTAACTACCATCAGCTAATTTAATATATTTTCTACGGCCTCATGGATTTTTATATGGTACACCAAATTTATCAACATAGTCTTTTTGAGCAGCAACAAATTTCTCGGCCCCGCGAATTGAGTATTTTAATACAGAATCTAGTTTTTGTGATCCGGTATTAATATCCAAAATATATTCTAAATAATCGCGTAAATCTTGTGCTGTTGAAACATCTCCGTTACTTCAGCGATTTAATCCGTTGTTTAGAAATCCAGTTACTGCCATATAGTTGTTGCTGTTTTTTGGGTTAGGGAATGCATAAATACTTGCATTTCGTTGTGGATCACCGATTGTCGCACGCCCTAAACCACCAGTAATACCAAAGTCATGTAATCCGTATCAACTACCACGAACTCTACCAAAACCATCACTTTCTTCTAATTTATTTTTAAATTTGAAGAAATCATTAAAGTTTGAACTCGGTTCAGTTTTTTTATCTTCTGTTGTTTTAACAGTTCCATCTGTATCTACCATAACCATATTTAACGGACTTGTTTTAGTAATAGATTTTAAATCACTGTTTGGTCCACTTTTAAGAAATGAATCGACTAATGAAGGTAATATTTTATCAACTGATTTATATTTTATATAGTTTAAGTTATTAATTGGTTCAGTTGCTAAACCAAGATCATAATCAATTACTGAATTTTGACTATGAACTTCATTTAGACTCTTTGTATTTGTTGTGTTATTTCCACTGGTGCTACACGCTATTGCTAGCAAGGATGCTGATGAAAGTGCAGCGGTTGTGGTAAATAAATATCATAACCTTTTTTTCAAATTAGCTCCTATCCTGTTATGTTAAATTGGTAATCAATCTTTATTATTGCTTTACCTTTATCTTGTGTTTTTGAATCTTCATTATGTCTTATAGTTACTGATGCTTGGGTTCCTGTTTTTCCGTTTTCTGCTAATTGAGTTACATCACCTAAAGTAAAATCGGAAACAACTTTATTATTTTCATCTACAAATTGAATGTAGTATTGATGCTTTGGTAATAATAAGGTATTACGGTATTTAGCCATAACTCCAAAATCAGATATTCATGAAGTATATCCTTCATCTTCTACCCTAACTTTAGAACTTGCATCACCTTGTTGTTTGAGATAAAAGACGTTATTTGTTCCTTTAATATTAATTGGTAAGAATTTTTGCTCACCTGTTTCTATATCAGTAAAACGAAGTTGTTTTATCTTTTTAGCATCTTCATTAGAAACATATCCGTATAATGCTAATGAATCAATACGTTTATTTCTAAAGATACCCGCTACAGTTCTCTCTCCGATACCAAAATTACGTAATTGTGAAATAAAGAAAGCTCTCGGACGTGATTTAATTGGTTGATTTTTAAAGTCTTTTAGACGGATGTCATCATCCATAATTTCTTTTCCATTATCATCATAAAGTTGCATTCCAATAGCGACTTTTTGATAGCGATCTTGGAAGTAACCGTTGCTTTTGGTTATAAGTTTTCCAAAATATGATGAGGATCTATCCTCGTTTCTTCCGTTTGAATCAGAAACATCAGATAATTTACCTTTATATACACCAATTACTTTTTCGTATGTATCTTGTAGTTGCTTGTCTTGCTCTTCAAATAATTTAGCAATTTCTTCATTAAGTTTCTTGTTAGCTTCTTGTAATTGATTTTTAGATGCTATATTAGTTGCTTTTTCAGATTCTAATTGCTTCTTTTGCTCATCCGTGATTTGAGTTTTCAATTCCTTATCAATTTGTGCATTTCGATTATCGAGTTTTTGTATTTCAATTTGGTTTTCTGATGCTAATGATTCTTTGATTTGACGATCTAATGAATTTTTAAAGTAAATATCCTTGGTTTGATTAAATAATTTATCAAAAGCTTCTGCTCTAACTGCATCAAAACTTGCATTAATAATATTTGAATAACTATTTTTACGTTCATTTCAAATTTTTAACTTAGTTGCATCAATTACATAATCTTGTCCTGTATATGCTTCGTTTGCATTAGTTAAGTATGTAGGCAAGTTACCAAAATCAGCTGTGGCAGGGACATATGTAGTTTGCACATAATCACGAGTTAGAGTTTCCGGAATTGAATATATATAGTCAGTAAATTTATCATTTAGCAAGTTTTCAACACGCGTAGAGTTATATTCAAGAATATCAGAAGAAGGATATCCATTGTTAAATACAGTATAAACCGCTCTTCTTAGGTATCAAATGCGATCATTATCACGATAACCTTGTCCTAAGTAAGTAATGATATTACCTACAAATTGATATAAGTCTTGTGTATTAGTAAATTCTAGTATCTTAGCAGCAGAATCTTTACCTACAATGCCAGTTATATAATCAGAGAATATTTTTTGCAACTCTAGTGCATCATATGATGTACGTTCTTGTGTTGGTGTGATAAATTCATTATCAACCATAAATTTTTTATCAAAGTAAAAGCTGTCTGTAAAAGTATTACTTAAAATATCGATTCCGTATTTAGATGAAAAAATTGCTTGATTTTCTTTTAACTGAGTTGCTGGATTAAAGTCTGTAACTGTTCAGAAATAATCTGAATTTCTAAATCTTAACATTAATTCATTTGCAAGTTCTTGATCGCTTGCTGCTGCAATTCTTGATTTATTTTCTGCTGATTCATCTGAAGTTGCTACTGCTGCATTAAATGCATCAAAATCAAATTTAGTTTTTACGTAATCAACATCTCAATTAAATTTAATTACGGGAGCACCGTCTTTAACAGTTAATGGTTCTAATGATGCTTTAGAATAATCAATCGATGTAAATTCAATAAATTTTTCGAAATTATCAAATGCTGCTGTTGTTTCGCTTTGATTTCCATTTTTAACTGTTGCTAAAAACTCTTTATTAAATGAGTTGTATAAATTATAGTTTTTTACAGTATTTTTATTAAAGTTGACAAATGCTATTTTTTCAACAAGAGCAGAAAAACTTCTAGGATTACGAATTATGCTTTGGAAGGTATCTTTTGAAACAACATTACCATCTGCATCGATCCCAGCTAAGAATGGAACAAATTTTTTGTCTTGATCAATGTTATATAAACCAAAACCACTAAACATTATTCCATAAGCCGGGTTCATTTGTGGACGACCACTAGCATTGTTATCACTGTTAAACTGTCTTGCATATGGTCATAAATCAGATTGCCCATTTTCATCTGGATTATAAAGGACTTTATCTGAAAAATGATTGTTTAGTATTAACGGGAATGTATATCCTTTTTGAATTTTTCCATCTTTAACAAAAGCAAAAACATTCAACAATTGAGCATAATATCCATCTTGAAATTGTGAACCTCTATTTTGGTTTTCCAAAATAAATCCTACATATGTATCAATTATTTCACTGAGGTTTGTGTATAAATCACCTTTATCTGTTAATGCTGTATATTCTAATGCGCGACGGGTTCCTGGTCGTTTTGTGTTATTTTGGTAAATTTGATCGATTCTGTTTGAATCTGCATCTAATTCAACTGCATCTGAACGGTATTTTAAAGAATCAACAAATCCGTTATCTGTAAAATTGGTTCCTTGAAGCAATGTTTTACGAATTGGACCAATTACACCACCAAAATCTGTATCACGGGTGTTTCAACCTGAATCTGCAAAACGGGTAATTAATAAACTCTCAATTGTACTCTTAATAATATTTGTTTGTTCACTTATATAATCAAGACTTTTTTCATCAAGTGGTTCATTTAACGGAACATTAATTGCTGGTTTTCCATCTTTGTCAAAGACATTAATTTTGGTTGCTATAGTAGCACCATTTGCATCTTTTTGTGTTTCAACTACTGAAATTATTATTGAATTTGGAGAAGCAATTTTAATCACATCTTTAATCGATTTTCCTAAACCATCTCTTATATTTTCAACAATATCAGAGATTGCTACTTCTTTAAAAACATAAACATCTTTTCCGTCTATTTGTTTTTTCTCAAAAGTTTTGCTTACACCCTCGATAAATGGATTTAATGTACCTGAATTTTCATCAAATGAATTAGCTATAAATAAATCACCTAATCTTGCTCCACGTAATTTTGCAGCTTCTTGCATTCCTTTAAAGTCTTGTAAAAATCTACGATCTTTTTCATCCAAAACACTGAACACATCACTGTTTGGAATTGGGTTTCCTCAAATTTGCTTGTCTGTTTCACGAACAAATTTTCCGTTTTTATCTTTAAATAAGAAGCGAATGTATTGTCCTGTTGTATCAGTATCTTCAGTTTGTTGCCCTAACGCGTTAACACGAACAAAATCTAAATTAGTACGTGCTTTTAAATAATTGCGCAATGATTTTGCTGAATAATAAGATGTCTCAGTTAAACCACCACGAGTAGAAATCCCTCCAACAACAACGGCATTACTGTCTTGATTAAGTGCTTGTGATTGGTCAAGTGTATAATGGTGTCCATATTCATGGGTTGCAACATATTTTAAGAAGTCAGTTGATATCCCTTCGTAATTATCTATTGTAGCAGAAAGCAATAATGGCAATCCTATACGATCGCTATCACGTAATCCATAATAGTCACCTTCGACTAATTTATAATCATAAAATCCTTGATCGTTAATTGTTCTTTGAATATGTGGTCCATTTAGTTTTTTTGCTAATTGTGGAAACTTTTTAAGAACTTTATCAACTAAACCGGTATATACTTCGTTATAAATTTGATATTTACGAGTCGATAATCCTCTAAGAGGTCTACCATTTTTATCAACGATGCTAATATCTTCTGGGCCTGATTTAATTGAAATTGGATTAATTGAACCTTTGTACCCTACTGCATCTTTAAATTGTTCGAATAATTTATTTTCGGCATCACTCATATGCATCGCATCAAAAGTGATAATTAGCGGAATATTTGTATTAGTGTTTTCTAATGTAATTTCAAGACGTTTATTTTTAACATCAATTGATTTAATTTTAAATTCACGTAAACGATTTTTGCTTTCCTGGGGAACTTTGCTTCAGTCACTCAATGAATCAATCGAATTCATCGCTTCGACTTTTGATGCATATGCAGATAAATTAGCATTTTCATCAGCATAAATTCAAAGTGTTTGTCCTTCAAATGCTTTAACATCAAAGAAATCTAGAAAATGTTTTAATTTTGGATCTAAAATAGCTTTAAATGTTTTGTAATTTACTTCAAAATATGGATCGATTTCGTTTTCTGCTGCTGCATAGACAAATTTTGCATCTTTACCATCTGCATCCTTATAAGAAAATTCGATACTCAAGATTCGATTATCACTATTATTTGGTTTTGATGATGTTACTTTTGTAACTTTTGCATCAACTAATGAATCATAAGTTATTTTTGGGGCATCTGAATGCCCTGAACTATCAGATGTTGGTAAATTAACATCCTTGGTTTCTAATGTAAATGTATATGCTGTGAGATCTTTTGGTAAAATCAATGTATCTTCTAAACGTGTAGTTTTTGGAATAAAGATTTTAAAGGTTTCTCCTAATAATCTGTTTGGATTATAAAGCGATAAAAATGGTAGATTATTTGCTGAACGAGAATTTTTTATCGCAGAAGCAAGTGGAATGGTTGCTAAAAAGTTATCAACAGTAACTTTATCTTGTTGATCTTTAAATGTTGCATATGTAAGTGAATCGGTTCGGTTTCCCGCTCCACCTATTACTGAGTAAACTGGCATCGAACCAAAGAATGCATCAGGGAAGAATTTGATTTCGCTTACTTCTTTATGTAAAGTAGAATGCGATCCTAATGTAATCGCATTTCCGTTTTGTTCTACTCCTGGTACCAATCTAAAACTATCCAAGGTTAATAAATCTGGTCCTCATGCAACATTATTAATAAATCACTTGCTAAAGTCGATAAATTTATCTGGCTTTACTGCTAAAACATATTCATCATAAAATGTAAATGAACCATATTTAACTGCTAAGATAAAACTTTCATTGTATCTTTTATAGTACTCATTAAAAAAGTCTTCAAATGAATAAAGTTTGCTTTTGTTATCATTGAATCCAAATGATTTATAGTCAGGTGAAATAAATCCAACTGCATTTTCTTTAGACGGATCAGTGATAAAGATTTCAGGTGTTAATTCATGATTTTCATTATATAACTTAGAAAAATCGTTTTTCAGTTCTTCTTTACTTACAGGCAGCGATGAACCACGCACCTCATCTGAGTTATTTGCATATCCATACATTGCTGCTACAGTTATAGCAGATGTAAATGTTATTATGCTGGCTGAAAGTAAAACTTTTGCTTTTAAACTAAGTTTTAGTTTTTTCATACTTCCTTTCTTTTTATAAGTTGGTTTAAATAAATATTCTATATAATTTTACCATAATTTTTCATATTTATATATTTATTGTGTTTTTAAAGAGTGCTATATATCATATGTTTTGAGCATTTTTAACATTTTTTAATAATTTTTTAAAATAATTTTGTTTTTAAGTAATTATTTACATTATTATTCATATAATTTGTTTTATCAGCATAAAATTTGTAATATCATAAAATGAGAGCGTAGAATTTAAGGTATATAAAAGCTAGTCCGTTACGGGCTAGCATTTT
>NZ_JBTHHH010000009.1:0-45130 GCF_054353815.1 Mycoplasma sp. AC1221
CAGTATATCTACAACAGAGTTAATTGCAAAAAATACAAAAATCATATTTTATACCTTATTTATTGAAATAATTAATATAGTTATAATACATACCTATATAATAACTTTGATGTTCTGTTTGTTTTGACAGATGCATATTGTAGATAAAAAAAGCAAGAATATAATATGTATTTTCCTTAAAAACCTTTCTTATTGTTTTGATATCTATTTTGTTATATATCATTAAAAATGAATAAATATGCATATAATTTATCGGTAATAATCCGTTGTTTTTAAACTCATTTGGTAATCATTTTTCATAGTTTATTGTTATATTCTTCAATTTTGAATCAAAATGTTTTATTGCTTTCATTGAAAATTTAATATGTTTATATACAGTTAGAAAATATGGTGTATATGCTATAAAACTCATTATAACAGCAGGAAGAATATAATAAACTATTTGATTATCATAACCTGATAAAAAAGTCATATAATTCATTGATAATAAAAAAGAAATTTCAGATATGAATAAGAAGATTATTACAAATAATACAATAAAAGAAATAAAGTTGTATTGCTTTGTTTGAATTTTTATAATATTTCACCCGTTTATAAAGTGAATATGATAATTTTTATTGGATTCAATGTCTCTTTTATATGTATCTATTAAAATATAATAAAAAATATTTAATCTAAAGTAATATACAACAGAAAAAATAATTGGATTTATAAGGAAATACATAAAAACAGAAATAAGTAAAATTGCTAAAAATCACATATTTATCCTAGATTATCTAGTTTAGTCTTATTTGGTAATTTTCTTATATACCATATGTTTTTAGCAGGATTATATACTTTTTGAAGTCCTCATTCATACAGTTGTCATTCTAAAACACTAAGCATCTGATCAATAGTTTTAAATTCACCTGTTTTTAAATTCTTAAATAATAGATTTCTACCCCCTGTTCCACCATTTTCATAAGAATCTGTTTGAACAGTTTCTTTCATTACAACTCATTCAATTTTTCTAATATCATCTAAGTATTTGTTGATTTCATTTAATTTACTTGTAAGATTTAACAAAAACTTTTGAATTTCTACTGTTTCTTTATTAAGTTTGTTTAATTCATCTATACTAACACCTAATGAAGCAAGATCAATTCCTGTAAAAGTAATGGATGGTATTGCTTTAACAAGTTTTGATGCAAAACTACCAACAGATTTTAATTTTTTATAAATTCATTGCAATTCTAAATACATTACCAGTTATACCGTTAGTGACACCCCATATATAATTAAAAGCTGTGTATCAGTCATCAAGTGAGGTTGTGTTAGATTTTA
Source organism: Mycoplasma sp. AC1221 (assembly GCF_054353815.1). Classification (NCBI taxonomy): domain Bacteria; kingdom Bacillati; phylum Mycoplasmatota; class Mollicutes; order Mycoplasmatales; family Mycoplasmataceae; genus Mycoplasma; species Mycoplasma sp. AC1221. Next base: position 1,324 of record NZ_JBTHHH010000009.1, read on the forward strand.
TGTTAAGCAATTTATTTATAAATTCTTTTTTTGATAATAAAGCTTCTTTTTGATTTTTAAGTGAGTCTATATAAAATGTTATTCCTAGAGATACCACAGAAGTGCCTACACTAACAAAAGCAAAAATAAACGGAAAGAAAAAAGATAATACTGATGATAACACAGAAGCAGCTGTCGTTGCTATTGATGCTATTGTTGCATTTTTTATTTTAGATTGTATTGAATTAATGTTATTTTCTATTATAGAATAAACTTCCTTAATATTTTCTGCTTCGGCTTCTAATTCATGAAATTTAATGTTTAGTTTTTTTGAATTAACTTCATTTTGGTCTATATTTATAGTATATCTCAAATCATTATTTATTAGAACTCTTTTTATGTTAGATTTTACTTTAACTTTTTTTATTTTCTTTGTAATATCATTAACAATAGAATTAACAGAAATTTCGAATTCTTCTATAAATTTTGAATATATTTGATGAATATTATAATCTATGATTTCTTTTTCTTGGTATGGAGCAATTTTTCCACTCTTTTTCAGATTTACAATATAATAGTCAAACATTTTCTTAAAATCTTGAAAAGAAATTAAATTTTTTAAACTTTTATTCTTTTTTTCAGAATTTAAGAAACGAAAGAAATTGTCACCATTTAATTTGTTTGTAAACAACTTTTCATCAATTGTTTTCATTAAATATTCATAATCAATAAATGTATTAATTCCTGTATTTGATTGATTCATATTTTCAGGATTATGATTTATTTTATATTCGTATACTGGCATATTTGTAATACTGCTTAAACTAGCAATCGGATCACCTAAATTTAATAATATTTTCTTCATTTTAACTCCTTATATAAATTTTATGAAAATATTTAAGACAACCTATCAATCTATGTATATATTTAAAAGTTTCTGAAAGAATTATTGTCAAATAATAGATGTCTTCTTATAATTTCAAAATTGTGCATATAACCCTTCTCAAATATAGTTTCCTTTATTGACTTCATCAAAATGATAACCTCAAATCATAAAATAATGAATATTTATAACATCTAATTTTGATTTTATAAATATTCTTAATGGATATATGTTTAAAACAACCATTCTACCTTTTAAATGATAAAAATCAAAAAAAGTTTCGTTTCTTTTGTTTAACTTTGGTGTTTTTTTAGGAAGAAAATAATCATCAAAGGTGAATTCAAATTTATCAATAAGTTTATAAATAATATTTGTGCGATTGATTCTAAGTTTAATAAATAGAATGCTACAAATAAAACAAAGTAAAAAGTGAGGTATATAGGTTATATTAATATATAAAAGTGCTTCTGCACTTACTGATAGCTTACTACTGTTAAATTTAATTACAAGAAGCGCATTTATAGTAATCAAAATAATTAAGAAAAAACTTAAAAAAACAAAGAAAAGATGTGTGATTCTTTGTCATTTCAAAAAAGCTAATGCACCATATTTGAATGTGTAATGTGTTTTTGTATGCTTAATCTTTATTAAAATGTTAGTTTTCTTGATTATAAATTTAAAGTTTATAGTAAAGAATCTAAGAACAAAATAAGTATATAATGAAATATAAATGGTGGCTAATGCAAGAAAAATATTAATAATTGCTCATACAAACATTAGACATCATCCTTATTAAAATAATTTACATAGTTGTAGAAAAAACCTTGATAGTTATCTATGTACTCACTTTTTACTGATTTATCCATATCATAAATATAAAAAGCTAGAATGTAATATGTATCTTCTTTAAAAATCTTTTTAAGCTTTTTAATATTAATTATATTTCACATTGCTATAATATCATATATAACAATGTAATTAAGGGGTAGTAATCCATTATTTTTAAATTCATCATTTAACATATTGTCATAAGTTATCTTTGTTGATTTTATTATTGTATTGAAATATGACTTTGATTTTATAGATATATACATATTTCTAATGAATATAATATAAAAAATTGAAACAGATGCAATAGTTATTAAAAGTGCTGGTGGAATAAGTGAGTAAAATAAATTTATGAAATCTTCTTGCAAATAAGGAACTAACATAAAAGTTGCAATGATTGCTCCTGAGTGAAGTAAAAATGTAAATAAAAACAAAATAATATGAAGTATCACTAACTTATTTATTTTCTTATTCATTAAATATCAACCATGCACAAAATGAATATGGTATTTATTTGTGTGTAACATTTGATGTCTTTTGTATGTATCATTAAGGATATAAAAGAAAATTTGAAAACAATATTTATAAATAATAAGAATTAATACCATACTAAGTGGTAATATTGCAGGAAGTATTAAGAGAGAAAGAAATAATAAGAACATATGTACTCCTAAACATCAACAAAGTTTTTTTGTTCATCAAGTGAAATATCATGAATATTAAGTCTAGTGTTTTTAATATAATGATTTATTCTTTGACAGTGATGTGCAATTCTTTCGATGGTTCTTAATAAGATACCATAATCAAAATCTTTATCAAGTTGCTTTTGTCCGTTTTGTGTTTTCAAACGTTCAACATTTACTTTTGTGAATTCATCCGATAAACTATTAATATTTGTGTATAGCTTATCAATAAAATTACTTCTTTCATCAGTTTGGTTTTCTAATTGTCTGATTGAATTTTTTAACAAAGTCTGCAAAGATTCTACTAATTGACTTATTTCAGTTATTATTTCGCTATCTAAGTCGAATTTTTGTGTTGATTTTGATATATAAGTTTTATTTAATTCTAAGATAACATCATTTCCCAATCCCATTATTTTATCAACTGAACGACTTGAAAGAATTAATGATAAATGCAATTTAGCATCGTCACTATTCAAATTGCGACTGTTAAGTTGAACTAAATAGTTATATATTAATGTCCGTGTATTATCAATAACTTCCTCCAAGTGATGGTATTCTTTTAAGATTTTTTGATCTCCACTTTTTATATATTCTCAAAGTAATTTCATTCCTTTTTGAGAAATTTTACCTTGGGTATACAAGGCATTTTTAGCAGCCTTTAGTGCCAATGATGGGTTTTCATTAATCAGTTGAGCAGGTAGAATAATTTCAAATTCTTTGTCTATATTTTTATCTTTTATAATCTTATTTACAAATAATTCAAGATATTTAATTAACCAAAAGAAAATACCGACTAAGATGAAGTTAAAGAACAAGTGAGCCATGGATAATTGCAAGGCTTTTTGTGTGGGCGCCATTAATAATATAAAGTCTGCATAATAAGTCAAAGGATATAAGAAAGGTAAGATAAGTAAGGCAATTGATAAATTAGTAAATCCTCATAAAATAGAAATTTTCTTAGAATTATTATTTTTAGATGTAAAAGAAACTATTAAACCGGTTATGGTTGTTCCTAAATTAGCCCCAAGAACTAAGGCGATAGCTGAATAAATTTGTAATGTATCTTGCTCTTTAAAGACAATTTGATATAAAGTAACAGTTGCACTAGAAGATTGTAAAATCCCAGTAAGAACAAATGAAAACAAGAATGCTGATCATGGATTTGCTCCAGCAACAGATAGGGTTTTCTTAAAGAAATCTTGTTTTACAATTTCTTTTGCAGCAGATGACATTATTTTTAGTGATAAAAATACCATTCCTATTGCAATTGCTAGCAAAAAAATGTTTTGTCATCTATCTTTTTTAGTGAGTAATGAACCAAACACTCCGATAACCATAAATAAAATAAAGTATTCAGTAAATTTAAAACTTGATTGAAATGAAACGATTAAGGATGTTGTTGCAGTTCCGATATTTGCACCGAGTAAAAAGGCAATAGCTGCTCTTAAACTTATAAATCGTGCTGCTAAAAGTCCCATTATTAATGCGATTGCACCATCCGAAGATTGGATAAAAGTTGTGAATAGAATCCCTACCAGCAAAGCAATATAGTTATTTTTAGTTATAAATTTTATCACCTTACGAAATTTTGAATCACCGATACTTTTTAATGATGTAGATAACTTTTTAGTTGCATAAATAAATAAAGCCAAGGATGCTAAAGCAAAGACGATTGCGAGCGAAATTGTATCAAATTTCATAACTGTCCTTTCAGATATCTTTTTTGATATTATAATAAAATTTTATAATTTGAAAATTTAATACAAAGAAACTTTGAATAAGTTAAAATATTATTATGGATTCAAAAGAATATGTGCAAAAGTTGTGTTATCAAAAAGGTTGAGACTTTGAAAAACTTGATAAATATGTCAATTTAATAGAAGAAAAAAATAAAGTAATGAACTTAACGGGTTTTTCCGATGATCGTTTATGAAGTGAAGGGATCCTGGAATCCCTAGCATTTATGGACAAAATAATGAAAGTGTTTGATAAATGCAATGTATTAGATATCGGTGCAGGTGTAGGTTTTCCATCAGTTCCTTATTTTATTGCTAACTTAAATTCTAATTTTCAACTTGATATCTATGAACCACTAACAAAACGTTGTGATTTTTTAAATCTTGTTATTAAAGAATTAAATATCACTAATATTAAAGTTTATAAAAAACGAGTTGAGGAACAAAAACAAAAAAATATATACGATATTGTAACAGCCCGTGCTGTTGCAGATATCCAAACATTAATTTTAGTTGCCTTTCACCTTATCAGAGTTGGTGGGAAAATGATATTGATAAAGGGAAAAAATGTTTTAAAAGAAGTAGCAGACGCTGAACATGCCTTTAAACAAGTTAAATACAAGTTGGATATTGAAAAGTTTTCTATGACACAAATAAACAAAGAAAATCATATTGTATATATTACAAAACTTAGAAGTACACCAAATTCTATTCCGTATGTTTGAAAAGATGTTATAAAACTTAGAAGGTAGTTATTTATATGTATAAAAAAGTAGTCAAAAATTTGACTACTTTTAAAATTTTTAATTTACAGTTTTCAATTTATATTATATAGAGTTTAAACAAAATATAAGAAAGAAATTAAATTATGTGAAAAATTATAACGAGATAACAAAGAATAATGAATGAGAAATTTTGTTAACGAAAACTGAATGAAAAGAGAGAACATAAATAAACTAAATAATTTTATGAATTATTGAGTAAAAATTTAAATGAAAATTTACGAATAAAATAATAGAACATAGATTTGATATTTAAATGAATATTTTGATTTTACTAAGTATTAAGTATTTTGATATCAATAATGAATCCTAAGCACATTTGACAATACACTTAGGAATTTTATTATACAACAAAAAATATTTATATATCATAATAAATAACAAAATAAGTAAATTTTTAGTGTTTTTTTGTTATTTTTTCCATTTTTTCTATAAAATCCAAATCTTCTTCTGAAAAATCAATGTTACTATCAATTCACTGCTTGCGTTTTGATGAATCTTCACCCATTAAAATTGAAACCCTTCTTTCAGCAAGTGAAGCATCTTCGATACTAATTTTAATTAATGTACGTGTTTGTGGATTCATTGTAGTTTCTCATAATTGATCAGCATTCATCTCACCGAGCCCTTTATATCTTTGTAGTTCGATAGCACCTTTTTGTTTTGTTAATATATCCCTTAAATCATTTTCATCTCAAGCATATAAAATGTTTTTTTTGCTTTTATTAGTAATTTTATATAACGGAGGAATTGCGATATAAACTTTACCTGCTTCAATTAAAGGTTTCATAAAACGGTAAAAAAAAGTAAGTAATAAAATTTGAATATGTGCCCCATCGGTGTCGGCATCCGTCATAATAACTATTTTATTGTAATTGCATTTATTTAAATCAAAATCCTTGGCAAAACCAGCACCAATTGCATTGATAATAGTTGCTATTTCATTATTTTTAAGTAAATCAATAATACTTTTCTTTTCAGAATTTATAACCTTTCCGCGCAGAGGTAAAATCGCTTGATAATGACGATCACGACCACTTTTAGCAGATCCCCCTGCTGAATCACCTTCGACAATAAATAACTCTCTTTCAGAAGCCTTTTTTGATGTCGCTGGAGTTAATTTGTCACTTATAATACTTTTTTCTTTTAGTGACTTCTTAGATTGTCTTGCTTCATCGCGACGCTTACGTTCTTCAAGTCGGATTTCATATGCACGTTTAATTTTTTCCAAAACTTTCTTAAATTGATTTTTATTATCTTCAATTCATTTTTGCAAGTATTTTGAAACAATTTCTTCACTAATATTCTTTGCTTCAGGTGTTCCTAATTTGTCTTTTGTTTGTCCAACAAATTCTAAAAGATGTTCAGGAATTTTGAGCGAAATAACACAAGTAAGGCCCTCCTTGATTTCTTCGGAATCAAAGATGTTTTTGCCTTTTAAAAAACCTTCTTTCAAGGCGTATTCATTAACTATTTTGTTAAAAGCATTACGTAATCCAATTTCGTGACTACCACCATCGCGAGTTTTAACATTATTAACGAAACTTAATAACAAATTCGAATAGGAATCAGTTCATTGAAAACCAAATTCAACTTCAATGTCTTTTTTGGTGTCTTTAAATGAAATCGCCTTAGTTAAAGGTGTTTTGGAATCATTTAGAAAATCAATAAATGCTTGAATACCATTATTATACTGATAAGTTTCATCAAAACCGATGTTTTCATCAACAACTCTAATTTCTAAATTAGAGATTAAAAAAGCACTTTCCTTTAAACGTTCAGAAATTGTATCTATATTTAATTTAGCACGTTTAAAGAAATGATAATCGGGTCAAAATTCAACCGATGTCCCTGTCTCCTTGCTCTTTCCTACTTCATGGGTTCGCTCTTTAATATTATCACCTTCGAAAACAGTGCGATATAATTTACCATTTCTTGCTACAGTTGCTATTAATTGAGTTGACAAAGCATTGGTAACACTTGAACCAACACCGTGTAAACCACCTGATGTTTTATAAGCACTTGAATCGAATTTTCCACCAGCATGTAATTCAGTAAAAACAACTTCTACAGCACTGCGATCGTCATCTTTTATCTTATCTACAGGGATTCCTCGACCATTATCTGTAACTTTTACCGAACCATCTGTTCTTAAAAATACTGCTATTTTGTTTGCATAACCAGCCAAAGCTTCATCAATTGCATTATCTACAATTTCTCAGACAAGATGGTGTAAACCATTTACATCAGTTCCACCAATATACATTCCAGGACGCTTACGAACCGCTTGTAAACCTTTTAATTGTTGGATACTACTTGCATTATATTGCTCATTCATAATTTTAATTATATAATTATTTTCGCTACATTTAAAATTGAAAAGCAAAATAATGTTTGTTTTATAAATTTTTAAAATTGCTTTCAAATTTCGTTAAAATAATAAGAAATTTAAAAGCAATTTAGTTTTTTGAAATTATATTAATTAAAACAATATAATATTTAAAAGTATGATACATAGACAAAAATGTAAAATATCTTTACTATTTTAAGCACACATATTTAATAAAAAAAGGTATAATTAAAATGTTTTTTATAAAGGAGTAAATTTGTTGACTTTTAGTAATCTTTGATATAAACTATCTAAAGGCTGAAGAAAGTTTTGAGAGAATAAAAATTTAAGTAAAAAAATTATTTTTACGATTATAATGCTTACTGTTTTTGTTTTTGGAACCACTATTACAGCACCATTTATTCGGATTGCTGATCCAAGTCAACTTTCGAATAATGCTTTTTTAAACACTCTTAATTTAATTGGTGGTGGGGGTTTGCGTCAGTTTTCGATTTTTGCCTTAGGGATTAGTCCTTTTATTAATGCATCCTTGATAATGATGATTTTGCAATCAAAGTTTGTTCCACCAATTTACAAACTTTCACAAAGTGGGCCACAAGGAAGAAAGAAAATTAATGTTATTACCCGTTTTGTAACATTAGCAATTGCTTATCCACAGGCAGTGTTTTTAACAAGAGCTCTTTCATCAGGGAGTCCATCATCTGTATTTATTTCAATTACAGGAACCCAGTATTTTAGTGAAAATGCATTAGTATATTTTATAATTCCGATGATTTTAGTTTCTGCTTCGTTATTAGCACTTTTTATTTCAGAACAAATTACCAACAAAGGAGTGGGTAACGGGACTAGTTTATTAATTTTTACTGGTATTGCAGCAAGGTTACCTCGTCAGTTTCATACAGCAATTTTATATTATATAGGTGATTTAGCTGAAAGTGGAATAATGAAAGGAATAATAAGCTTTATTAGTTATTTATTAGTTTATATTTTAACAATTGTAATAATTGCAATTGTATATGTTTCGGAAAGACATGTGCCGATTCAACAAGTCGGAGCAGGACGCTCAAAGAGTCGTAAGGAAATGGGTAAATTACCAATTAAAGCGAATCCGGGCGGGATAATGCCTATAATTTTTGCAATGTTAGTTTTATCATTTCCTACAATGATCGCTAATGTTTTACCACAACATAGTGCTGCCAAATTTTGAATAAACACAAATTTACAATTCACTCAACCGATTGGATTTACTTTGTTAATTGTAATAGTGTTAGTGTTTTCAGTGTTAATGGGAATTCAGCAATCAAAAGTTGATAAAATAGCAGAAGATTTTACTAAAAACTCTACATTTATTCCTGGGGTGCGTCCTGGTGAAGAAACGCAAGATTATTTAGTTGCTATAGTTTTTCGTTTAAGTGTATTTTCATCACTTTACTTAGTAATTATAGGAAGTATGCAATTTATTGCAATTATGGCTCATATACTTCCTCAAGCAATTGCTTTTGGTGGAACAGGTTTAATGATTTTGGTATCAACTTCACTTGAAACACTCGGACAACTTAAAGCACGTCGTATGAGCAACAAATTATCTAAGGCAAAACGACTTACTCTCGAAAATTTTGAAAATTTAAATTCTGATAAATCAGACGATGATAAGAAGATGGGAACAGGATTATTATGATAGGAAAAATAGATACAAATATAATTTTAATGGGACAACCTGGAGCAGGTAAGGGAACTGTAGCAGGAGTTTTTGCTAAGAAAACCGAATGAATACATTTATCTACCGGAAATATTTTTCGTCAAGAAATCCATAATAAAACACAACTTGGTCAGAAAGTAGAATATTATGTAAACTCAGGTGGATATGTTCCTGATGAAATCACAAATGAAATAGTTAAAAATGCAATTTTGAAACTACGAGCAGAAAATAAGTTTTTTATTTTAGACGGTTATCCACGTACTATTGCACAAGCAGAATTTCTAAAACAAATTCCTAATTTAAAATTCAAAGTTATATTATTAACTGCTTCTGAAAAAATAATAATGGAACGTTTATCTGGTAGACTTGCTTGCGAAATTTGTGGGACAGGTTATCATATAAAATTCAAAAGAAGTTTCGTTCCCGATTATTGCGATATTGATGGTGGAAGGCTTTATTCACGCGATGATGACAAGCCTGAAAAAATTAAAAACCGTCTTAAAATATACGATGAACAAACTAAACCATTATTAGAATATTATAAAAAAACAGGTGAATTACTAACTTTTGCTTGTGAAGGCGATCCTGAAGAAGTTGCTAATGAAATTGCTTCTCATTTTAAAATAAGATGATAAAATTATGATACTTTTGAAAAAGTATCATTTTTTTGTTTTCAAAAGTACATCTGGAGGTAGTATTGATTCAAATTTTAAACGAAGAACAAGTCAAAAAAATTACCAAAAGTTGTAAAATCTTGGCAGAAGTAAAACAAATTTTGTGAGATTTCATAAGACCAGGGGTTTCTTTAAAAGAAATTGATCAATTAGCTTTTAAAGAAATTACTAAAAGGGGTGCTAAACCAGCTTTTTTAGGTTTATATGGTTTTCCTGCAACAACATGCATCTCTGTAAATGAACAATTGATCCACGGAATCCCTAATAATTACATTATAAAAGATGGTGACTTAGTTAGTGTTGATATCGGTTGCATCTGACAGGGGTTTAATAGTGATAGTGCATTTACCAAAGCTATTGGTAATGTATCTGCATCTGACCAAAAACTTATTGATGTTGCAAAAGGAGCCTTTGAAGCAGGATTAAAAGCAATTAAAAGAGGCGCTCGAGTTGGTGACATCAGTGCTGCAATAGGTAGGTATATCAAAAAAAACGGATTATATACACCTGTTGAGTTTTGTGGTCATGGTATTGGAAGTCATCTCCATCAAGATCCAAATGTTAATAATACAGGACATAAAGGAAGTGGTCCATTATTAAAAAACGGTATGGTTCTTTGTATTGAACCAATGATAATTCAAACTCCACATATTAAAATTTTATCAGATGGTTGAACTGTTATTAGCGCTAATAAAACAAATACAGCCCATTATGAACATACCGTTTTAATAAAGGATTTTCAAGGTGTCGTTCTAACGAAAGGAATATAATTTGGCAAAAGACGCAATTAAATTTAAAGCAGTCGTTAAAGAAGCTCATACAACAGACTTATATACAGTTGAATTAAGCGATAACGGTGCCCTAATTAAAGCTCATATTTCAGGTAAAATGCGTGTAAATCATATTCGTATTTTACCTGGTGATACAGTTGATGTAGAAATGAGTCCTTATGATTTGACACAAGGACGCATTGTCTATCGTCATAAATAAAAGGAGAAACTATGAAAGTTAGAGCAAGTGTAAAGAGTATTTGCAAAGATTGTAAGATCATTAAACGTAAAGGTGTAAACCGTGTGATTTGTATTCATCCAAAACACAAACAAAGACAAGGTTAATAAGAAAGGAAAGTTAAATGGCTAGAATTTTAAATGTTGAAATTCCAAATGATAAGCGTGTAGTTGTTTCATTAACTTACATTTATGGAATTGGAAGAACCTTAGCAAAAGAAATTTGTAAAACTGCAAAAGTAAGTGAAGATGCTCGTGTTAAAAATCTAAGTGAAGAAGAATTATCAAGAATTCGTGAAGCTGCAAAAGTATATACCACCGAAGGTGATTTACGCAGAGAAGTAACTTTAAACATTAAACGTTTAATGGAAATTAAATGCTACCGTGGGATCAGACACCGTAAAGGATTACCAGTTCGTGGTCAATCAACCCAAAAGAATGCTCGTACCCGTAAAGGTCCAAGAAAAACTGTAGCAGGAAAGAAAGGTAAATAATGGCTCGTAAATCAAAAAAGAAAAATATTGTTAGTGGAATAGCACATATTCACTCAACAAATCAAAACACTATTGTTACTTTCACAGATGAAAAAGGTGATGTAATTGCTTGATCATCAGCAGGAGCAATTGGTTATAAAGGAACCAAGAAAAAAACTCCATATGCTGCAGGTTTAGCAGCACAAGCAGCCGCGGAAGCTGCAAAAGAACACGGAATGAAGACAGTCAAGGTTGAATTAAAAGGACTAGGAGCAGGTAAAGATGCTGCTAGAAAACAAATCGAAGTTGCTGGAATTACAGTTACTGAAATCAAAGATGTTACACCTGTTCCGCATAATGGTACTAGACCTCCAAAACGTATTTTAAAACGTGAACGTGCAAAAAAATAATTAATACCATAGTATTTAAAGGAGTCTCGATATGGAAAAGATGAAACAATTATCTTATAGAAAAAAACCAGTATTTAGAGAAACAGACGATAATGAAACCACATTCACCTTACAAGGACTCGAAAGAGGTTATGCAAACACATTAGGAGTTGCATTAAGACGTGTATTGCTTTCATCTACTACTTCGCTTGCACCGTTTTGTGTTCGCATCGAAGGGGTAGAGCATGAATTTTCTACAATTAAAGAAGTTGTAGAAGATGTTCCAAGTTTGATTATGAATTTGCGTAAGGTTAAATTCACTTATGATCCTAATATTGTTTCAGATAATGAAATTGTTAAGGTTAAATTGGTAGCAGATGAATCAGGTGTATTAACAGCAGGAAAAATGCAGATTTCAAACCCTGGTGTTCGTGTTATTGATCCATCAGTACACATTGCAGAAGTAGTGAATCCAAATGCATTAAAATTAGAAATGTTTTTACGTGCAGGACGTGGATTTGTTTCATTTGAGGAGAATAAAGTTCTTTTACTAAATCCGCAAATCAAAGTTTCGTTAGATACAGATATTAAAAAGGCTGAATATATCGCAGTTGATTCTGATTTTTCTCCAATTGAAAAAGTATGATATACACAAAGAGAACTAAACTCATCATCACCCAAGATTGAAGAAGAACTTGAATTAAATATTAAGACAAACGGAACGGTTTCAGCAAAACAAGCGATTAAATCTGCATCAGAAATTTTAATCGGTTTATTCGCTGTTATCGGTAATGTTGATAGTATGGAAGATGTAAAAATCTTTGAAGAACCAAAACAAGTTGAAGAAGAAAAACCTGATGATGATATTGATATTTCACAACTTGGTTTAAGTGTTCGTTCATATAATGCACTTAAAAAAGCTAATAAACGCAAACTTAGTGAATTTGCTGCAATGAAACTTGAAGACCTTGAAAACATTAAAAACTTAGGTAAAAAATCTATTGAAGAAATCGTCAAAAAACTCGCTGAGCAAGGTATTATTTTAAAAGAAGGAGTTGAATAATATGGCAAATCCAAAACAAATCTATTCACGTGATACAAAATGAAGAACTGGTGTAATGCGTTCATTAGTTAGTGAGTTGATAGCTCATGGACATCTAACAACAACCTTAACCCGTGCAAAAGAAGTTCGCAGACATGCTGAACGTATGATTCAAAAAGCAAAAACCCCTACCTTAGCAAACAGACGTGCAGTAGCTTCATATGTTCGCGATATTAAAGTTGAAGGTAACAAAAATGTTCTTAAACATTTATTTGACACAGTAGCACCTAAATATGCACAAAGAAACGGTGGATACACAAGAATTATTAAATTACCAAAACGATTAGGTGATAATACTCGAATGGCCTTAATTGAATTAGTTTAATTTCCTTACTTATTTTAGAGCTTTAAAAATTTATTGCAAACAGCCCACCAAGGGTTGTTTTTTGTATAAAAATATCCACATAAGTGGATATTTTTATCAAATTTTAATGCGCTTTTCAGGTGATAAATACATTTGATCACCATCTTTTATATCATAGGTTTTTAAAAATAATTCGTTATTAGATAAAACTTTATTTGCACGTACTTTGGTTGGAGCATGTACATCTGAATCAAGTAGTCTTTTTGCTCTACCTTCTTTATAAATTGCACGTCAAACAGTAGCTCAGTTTTCAAAGAATGCATGTGCGTCAAAATCAGGATATTTTTGAGCTGCTTTTAAAGCACAATCAAATCCACCTAAATCTGCGATATTTTCAGAAACTGTTAATTTTCCATTTACTTTACCATATTCTGTCTCTGTTCCGTCATAAAGATTAATAACAGCTTGTGTGCGTTTTTTAAATTCATTTAAGTCATTTGCGGTTCATCAGTTGTTTAACATACCGTTTTCGTCAAATTGTGCCCCATTGTTATCAAAACCATGTGAAATTTCATGTGCGATAACAACCCCGATTCCACCGAAATTAGCTGACTTAGACTGATTTATATCATAAAAAGGAGATGCTAATATCGCAGCAGGAAAAACAATTTGATTTCGCATCGGATTATAGTAAGCATTAATTGTAGCGGGTGTCATACCCCAAAGTTTTTTATCTTCTGATTTATGATATAAGGATAATTGATATTCACTGATATGTTTGTTAAATTCCTTAATGTTTTCAAAAATATTAGAACCATCTTGATATGTTTTTACCTTAAATTTAGCATAATATGGACGAATTTTTTCTGGATAACCTACCATTGGTTCAAATTTTTCAAGTTTTAAGATTGCTTTTTGAATTGTTTCTTTTGATAGTCAACTGTTATGTAATAAACTATCTTTGTATACATCAATCATAGATGCAATCATATTTTCCACATCTGCTTTAGCTTTTGATCCAAAATATTTATCAGCATAGAACATTCCGAGTGGCATTCCAAAGAACTTGCTGGTTAAATCATATGCAAAATCATTTAATTCTCTTACTTTTGCCACTGAATTTACTGCATTAGCATACTCGGTTGCTTTAATTCTTATTTCTTCTGATAAATAAGTTGTAGTTGCTAGCATATTTTTAATAAACATTGAATCACGGAATTTTTCAAAGTTTACTTCATTAAAAATTTCATCAAACTTAGCAAAAAGTCTTAGGTTTGGAATTGATGCTTCTGATACTTTTTGTCCAATAATTAAGTCTAATAGTCTCAAAAAGTCATATTTTTTAGAAAATGAACTTAGTTCTTCTCTGGTTTTCAGATTATATAAGGAAACATAATCTGCTTGTTCGACTGATGAAAGAATGTGGTCTTTATAAATATCATCAAAAGCAATCGCATTTTCAATCATTATATTTACTTTTTGCTGAGCAAAACCGTAATCTAAAAGTAAATCATTTACCATATTTTTTCATGCATTAAGTAATTTTTCTTTTTCTTTTGGTTGCTCATAAGTTTCCTTAGATGGCAAGATTACTGAAACTGAATCAAGTCACAAAATTCTTTTATCATTATCTGCAAAATCTTCATAAATTTGTAATTCTAATGGTAAGAAATTGTAATTTAATCACACATCACGATTTGCATTGAAAATATCATTAAAAGAGTTAAATTGATATATTCTATCTAAAAAATTACGAACAGGTTGTCAACCTAATTCATTTCTTTTTTTTGAATTAATAATGAGTTGATAAAATTTTACTAAATCAGACATCATCGGATGATCTTCTGGCAATTCTTGTTTACCTAATGATCATTGGGAAATTAAGTTCTTAAGTAATTTTTCTAAATTTAACTCTAACTCAACAAAAGATCCGATTGATGAACGATCTTCTGGTATTTTAGCAGTTTTTAATCATTCTGCATTAACATATTCATAAAAATCATCTTTTTTATTCATATTTCTCCTATTTTTTTGTTTCTATATTAGTTTTTAAAATTGATAAGAAGGCTTCTTGTGGAACTTCGATGCTACCAAGTTTTTTCATACGTTTTTTACCTTCCTTTTGCTTTTTAAGTAACTTTTGTCTTCGAGTTACATCTCCACCATATAACTTAGCAGTAACATCTTTTCGATAAGCCTTAATAGTTTCGCGAGCGATAATTTTTCCACCGATTGTTGCTTGCACAGGGACTTCAAAGTTTTGTCTAGGAATAGCATCCTTTAGTTTAACACATAATTGTCGAGCTTGTTCATAAGCTCGATCACGATGACATATAATTGAAAAAGCATCAACTTTATCCCCGTTAAGTAAAATATCTACTTTTACTAAATCACTTTCACGATATCCTAATCATTCATATTCAAATGAAGCATAGCCCTTGGTAGTTGATTTAAGACGGTCAAAGAAATCAAAAATAGTTTCAGCCAATGGTAGTTCATAAATTACATTAGAACGCTTAGAATCTATCATTTCAAGCGACTTATATATCCCACGCTTGTTTTGGCATAATTCCATTACATTACCTATATATTCGTTAGGGATAAAAATTTGTGCTTGCACATAAGGTTCTTCGATTTTTTCAATAAATGTTCGATCAGGAAGTAAAGTAGGATTAGCGATCATTTCTATTTCACCTTTGGTGGTGGTAACTTTATATTCTACACTTGGAGAAGTTGCAATGATACCAACTTTATATTCACGATCTAATCGTTCTTGTAGGATTTCCATATGTAAAAGTCCTAAAAAACCAACACGAAATCCAAATCCTAATGCTTTGGATGTTTCTTGTTCTCAACTTATTGATGAATCACTTAAAGAAATTTTTTCTAAGCTCTCTTTAAGTAGTGAATAATCTCGTGTATCAACTGGATAAAATCCGGTAAAAACAACAGGTTTCATTTTCTTATAACCAGGTAAAGCATTTTGAGTTGGTTCTTCTAAATGTGTAATGGTATCACCGACATTAACTTCCTTAGCATCTCTGATGGCTGCAGAAACTCAACCTACTTCACCTGCTTGTAACACCTCTTTTTTAGTTTCATAAGGATTTCTGACCCCTAATTCGATTACATGATAGCGATTGTTCTCATCGTTTCGAGACATAAATTTAAATTTATCACCTACTTTTAAAATCCCTTCAAAAATCCGAACTAACATTACAACACCACGGTATGGATCAAAATAACTATCGAAAATTAAAGCTTTTAATGGTTTATCATCATCAGCATCTTTTGCAGACGGGATATATTTTATAATTGCTTCAAGTAACTTATCTACCCCTAATCCTGTTTTTGCTGATACTAATACAGCATTCTCGGTTGGTATCCCGATAACATCTTCAATTTCTTTTTTAACACCTTCCACATCTGCAGATGACAAATCAATTTTATTAATTACCGGAATTATTTCAAGGTTGTTTTCTAGAGCAAGATATACATTTGCAAGAGTTTGTGCCTCAATGCCTTGTGTTGCATCAACTAGTAACAAAGCACCTTCAGAAGCTGCCAAGGAACGTGAAACTTCATAAGTAAAATCAACATGACCAGGGGTATCAATAAGATGAAAAATATAATCTTTATATTTAATTTGCACTGCATTAAGTTTTATAGTAATTCCACGCTCTTTTTCTAAATCCATTGAATCAAGAAATTGCTCTTTTAATTCTCTTGTTGCAACAGTGTTAGTTATTTCAAGAATGCGATCAGCGAGGGTACTTTTACCATGATCAATATGTGCGATGATTGAAAAATTTTTAATTTTTGATTTGTCTATTTTCATATTATTAAATTATATTAAATTCTTTCTTTATGCGTATTAAATTTTGTATAATGTATCATTTGCGTTGCATTATAAATTTGTTTTGTTACTTTTTTATATTTAAATTATAATGCAAAAAAGTAATTTTTATTTATTTGTTATTAGTATGTATTTATAAGTCTTCTACTAAAAATAAAGTAGATATAATGATATTGAAATAAGTTGTAAGTAAACATAAAATCCATATCTAAGATAACAAAACACAAGAAAATTTCTTGTGTTTTGTTATTATTTTATGAAATTGTTAATATTAATCTTCGTCTTTAGATTGAATATTTCTACGTTTAATAATTTCATCAGCAATGTTTTTTGGTGCTTTTTCATAGTGATCAAATTGCATTTGATATGTACCACGTCCACTAGTCATTGATCTAAGTTCGGTTGAATAACCAAACATTTCAGCAAGCGGAACCATTGCTTTAACAACAACTGCACCATCGCTTCTTTGTTCTTGATCATTCACCAGTCCTCTACGACGTGATAAATCACCGATAACATCTCCCATATGATCTGATGGAACAACAACCGCAACATCCATAATAGGTTCTAATAAAACAGTCCCAATCATATCTTTTGCTTTTGTTAAGGCCTTAGAAGCTGCTATTTTGTATGCTAATTCAGATGAATCGACATCATGGTATGAACCATCAAATAATGTTGCTCTAATGTCAATCATTTGATATCCTGCTAAAATTCCTGCAGCCATTTTTTCTTCAAGTCCTTTTTGAATTGATTTAATGTATTCTTTAGGGATTTTTCCACCAACAATTTTATCAACAAATTCAAAACCACCATCAGGATTTGGTTCAAATTTTAATCAAACATGACCATATTGCCCTTTACCACCTGATTGTTTAATATGTTTTCCTTCGACATCTGCTGTTTTTGTGATTGTTTCACGGTAAGAAACTTGTGGAGCACCAACCTTTGCTTGAACTCCGAATTCACGTTTTAAACGATCTACAATAATATCAAGGTGCAATTCACCCATACCAGCGATAATTGTTTGACCTGTTTCATCATCGGTATATGTTCTAAAGGTTGGATCTTCAGCAGCTAATTTTTGTAATCCGATTGAAAGTTTTTCGGTAGCTACTTTTGATTCAGGTTCGAGAGCTTGAGAAATAACAGGTTCGGGGAACACCATTTTTTCTAAGATGATTTTCGCACCTTTTTCATTAACTAAAGTGTCCCCAGTTGTAGTATATTTTAAACCTACAGCTGCAGCAATATCTCCGGCACGACATTCATCAATTTCGACACGACTGTTGGCATGCATTTGCAATACACGTCCGATTCTTTCTTTTTCTCCCTTAGTAGAGTTATATACATAACTCCCTTTTGTTAAAACTCCACGGTATACACGGAAGAAAGTTAAAGAACCAACAAAAGGATCATTCATAACTTTAAAAGCTAATGCGGCAAATTCACCATCATCGGTTGCTTCAACACTAACTTCATGCTCGTTATCATGTGCTTTGATTGCTGGAATATCAACAGGTGATGGTAGATAATCAACAACAGCATCAATCATCTTTTTTACACCTTTATTTTTAAATGATGTTCCACACACTACCGGGAAGAATTCGGAAGATAAAGTTGCTTTACGAATTGCTTCTTTGAAAGCAGGTATTTCAACTTCATGTCCTTCTAAAACACTCATCATTAATTCATCATCAAAAGCAGCAACTGCTTCTAATAATTCTTGACGTTTAATTTCAACGATGTCTTTAAGATCTTCTGGGATTGCTGTTGCAAATTCTTCTTCTTGTGGTTCGCCATTATATGTATATGCTTCACGGGTTACAAGGTCGATAATTCCTTTGAATTCAGATTCAGCACCAATTGGTCACTGAATAGCAACAGCGTTTCCGCCTAAACGTTGTTTAACAGAAGCAACTGAAGCAGCAAAATCAGCACCAGCTTTATCCATTTTGTTTACATAAACTATTCTAGGAACTTTGTAGTTTGTTGCTTGTCTTCATACTGTTTCAGTTTGTGGTTCAACACCAGATTGTGCATCTAAGACAGCGACTGCACCATCTAAAACACGCAATGAACGTTCAACTTCAACGGTGAAGTCAACGTGTCCAGGGGTATCAATAATATTGATTCTTTTACCTTTTCAAAAAGCTGTTGTAGCAGCAGATGTGATGGTAATTCCTCTTTCTTTTTCTTGATCCATTCAGTCCATTTGAGAACCACCATCATGGGTTTCCCCGATTTTATGGATTTTACCTGTATGGAATAAAATTCTTTCGGTTGTTGTAGTTTTTCCTGCATCAATGTGGGCCATAATACCGATATTACGGTAGTCTTTTAAATCATAATCTCTTGCCATATTATTTTATAACTCTGATTATCATCTAAAGTGTGCAAAAGCTCTGTTAGCTTCTGCCATTTTGTGGGTGTCTTCGCGTTTTTTAATTGCTCCACCAGTTTTATTTGATGCATCAATGATTTCGTTTGCTAAACGAACATCCATAGTTTTTTCGTTTCTTAATCTAGCATATTGAACAAGTCATCTTAATGCTAATGTTTGTTTTCTGCGAGTAGGAACTTCGGTAGGTACTTGGTAGTTAGTTCCACCGATTCTTCTTGTTCTAATTTCAAGTTGTGGTGTAATATTTTCAACAGCAGCTAAAAATACTTCCATTGGTTCTTTGTTAGTTTTACTTTTGATTAATTCAAAAGCTGAATATAAAATATCTTGTGCGATAGATTTCTTTCCGTCAAGCATAATTTGGTTAATTAATTTTGTAACAACTACTGAATTAAAAACTGGATCTGCAAGTACTTCACGGATAGGTGCACTTTTCTTTCTTGACATTTGTCCTCCTTATGTTTAAAATTAATTATTATGCTTATTTCTTTTCTTTTTTAGTTCCGTATAAACTACGACCTTGATTACGTTTTGAAACCCCAGCAGCATCTTGTGTTCCACGAACAATATGGTATCTTACTCCAGGTAAGTCCTTAACACGACCACCACGTATTAATACCACTGAGTGCTCTTGTAAGTTGTGTCCTTCTCCTGGAATGTACGCTGTAACTTCCATTGTATTTGATAACTTAACACGAGCATATTTACGTAATGCTGAATTAGGTTTTTTAGGTGTCATTGTTGCGACACGAGTACATACACCACGCTTAAATGGAGAAGCCATTTTTTTTGATTTTTTAATTAATGAGTTGTAGCTTTGGTTTAAAGCAGGCGCATTTTGCTTTTTAACCTTTGAACTACGACCATTTGTAACTAACTGATTAGTTGTTGGCATTTTATCCTTTCTAAATTAATATTAACAATAATGATATAAAAATTGCTTTTTAATTATACACTAACAACTGCTCCGTGTGTATCATATTTACAGTTTTTTATTACTATATACAAGGGATAAAAATTTACAAAATATAAATTTTATTATTTTTATACTACAAAATTACTCAAATTCAGATTTTATTATATAAAGCATCATGCATAAAAGGTTGATATATCCCAATTTTAAAAGATTTATCAAATTAAGGATTTGATTTGTTGTATTTTTTATAGTTTTCAAACAAAGAAAGCGCAGATTTTCCATTATATAATAATGATAATAATCGATAATACTCTTGTTTCAATTTATCATTTTTATTATAAACCAAAGCAGATGTAAAATCAAAGGTTTCAGATGAAATTATTGTGTTTTCTAGATGGAAAATTCTTATGGATTCTTTTTGAGGTTGTTGATATTTTCAAATGTTTTGATTCTTCAAGAAAGAATCATAAATTTTTTCCTCAGTATTTTTTGAATCGGCATCGTAAGCGAAAATATAAAATAACATCTTATTTTTTATGTTTTTTTCTAAATATCTAGAAATATCTATAAATAAGGTACTTTGTGGTTTATTGACTTCAAATAAAGGTTTTTTAGCATACCTTTGCTGAATATATTTATTAAAACTGATTGGTTTATTTTGTTTAACAAATTTAAAACTAATAAAAATAGAACCACTAGTTAATTTCTCTTTTTGAATTTTTATATAGTAATCATTTTGTTTTAAATCATCATTTATTTGAAAACGCAAAATTTTACGAAAAGGAAAATATGTATTAATCGGGTCCAAATAATTTATTATTTCCTGTGATTTATTTGTCTTCAGATCAAAAATTTCAGGATTTAGTATTCTCGGAGAAAAATTGTTTTCAAAATTTCATTTTGTATCCAAATAATTGTCATCATAAAAAGATTTTTGTAATGCAGAATCTACATTATTTTGATTTTTTGTATCATATGAAAGAAGAAACGGATTGTTATAATCAAAGATAGTTGAATAAATATTTGAGAGTTCTTTGATGTAAATATCAGGAATTTTATTCTTATTTGGATTATCGCTGTGTTCAACGGAAATTATATGATTTAATTCATTTTGTATATTATAACTATAACTTCGATTATAAAATGCTTGGATGTTTTTATCACCGATATAGCGATCTGTATCGGAAAGTTTTATTAACGATGTATCATTTTGTATTTCTATAATTTGATTAAGAAAACTTAGATATTGATTATAGTATTCTTTATTGTTGTCATAGTTTGATAATGAATTTAAAAAAGAATTTATATGTTTTTTAAATTCATTATTTAAATTCTTATGTTCACTAATTTTTCTAACTAAGTTTTGTCCATCTTGGTTTAAGTAATGTATTGACTTATTTATAAGTTCTTTTGATAAATCAAATTTTAATTCATTTTTTATTCCACAAGATGTTAATGTAATAGAAGAAACTGAAAACAACAAAAAAAGAGAAAGATATTTATTTTTTTTCATAATTAATAAAATTAACCTTTAATTATGTTCATAATAAGACAAAATTTCTAAATTCTCTTTTATGTGTTCAAAGTATCCGTCAATTAAAATCATAAGATTTTTATTTAATTCTTGTTCGTATATATTATTCTTCTTATTTTGCTGATAATTAGCATCGTTTTTCTGTTTTTTATCATAAAAAGCATTAGTATATTCTAACATATAGTGTTTTAGTTCGATAAGGTAAATATATAAAGTATATTCAGGATTAAAAAGAAATTTATAATTACCAAAATATATTCTATCGATGTTTGAATAGTCTGTTCTTAATCATTTCATTCAACGTTTTTTATATATTATTTCATTTTTATCATTTTTTAAAACAGAATTAAGATAACCTGTAAGTTCATAAACCTTGTTTATATCATCGAATTTTCTATTATCTCATGTTATTGTTTTTTTCTTATCATTTTCAAAAATATATGTTTTTAAAATAACTCATGGATTGTAATTATCATATTCTTTTTTTATTGTATTTGAATATTGTTTTTCGATATAATCTGAAAAAAAACTTTTATATGAAGAGACAAATGTATGATTGAGATTTTGAAAATTAGGCAAGCTATCTCTTTTTGCTTCTGGGTCTTTTCATGGATACTCATCTATTTGTTTTTTGAGGAGATTGAAATCTAGTTTTTCTATTTTATTTTCATTGTATATCTTAAACATTTTGAAAAATTTTGGTATTCCAAACCCAGTTTTGTTTTTTTGTCTATTTATTCTTCAAATTTCACTTGGGAAAATTTTAGATCTATAATTAAGTGCAACATCTAAGTTACCTAATTTTGCTGTATTTGTTGATGCATAATTTGATGAACTTATCAGAAGTAATTTTGTTTCATTCAATGATAATTCTCTTTGTAATTTATGCTGTAATAATGAAATTAAACCAGTAATCATTGGTGCTGATTTACTTGTCCCATTAAAATTCATTGCATAATTAATTTTCTCTTTTAAATATTCAGGTAATCTTTTGTTTATAGAGTTAATTTCCTCGCTTGAATAATGATTTTTATTATCTTTATTAATCTTTGTTTCATCTTCGGCTAAACTTGATCCATATGCAGAAATTAAAGGCAAATATGGAGATTTAGAATTACCAAACGATGTAAAATCGGATGGTTTATTATCATATGATACAGATCCTACATTAATTATATTTTCTTTGTTCTTTATGCTCTCTCATTTTAAGAGTCCACTAAAAATATTGCGAGAACTTATTAACTGGTTTCCGAACTCTCAATTATTAAAATCATCATAGGTATTGCTATGATAAATATAGTTATTCTTTTCGACTTTATTTTTCAAAAAGTCATATAATAAATAAATACCTTTTATGTCTTTTGAATTAGGATATAACTTAAAACTACTATAATGTTTTTTATAAATATTTTTTGCTACAATTTTAAATTTTTTAAAGACATTATTTCAATTAATGTCTATTAAATGATTATCTTTATCATTGATAAAGAAATTGTTTTTATCGAAATATGAATCCAGATTTTCTCATGCATCAACTGTTTCATCACTTGAATTTCCTGCAGAGAAGATAACTTTTCAGTCAAATATTAGTGCTTGTTCATTAATAGCATTTAATAAATTATCTCAGTTCTTTGTAATAGAGTGGTTAAATTTCTCATTTGTATCAAAATAAAAATTAATTATCGCACTTGATAAAGCATAAAAATTTTGTTCATCTTCTTCTGTTGTATAATTATCTTCAAAACTTTGAACATCATTTATGAATAATTTTTTTATATTATCTGAAAAATTCAAAAAGTAACCATCTAATGGTGTATCTAATTGACCAATGCTTATATTAAAAATTTTAACACCATACCTATCATACATTCTTTTTAGAATGTTATCATATGCCTTTTGTTTCCAAACTTCATCTCCTTTTGTTCCCACATCAAAATATTTCCTATCTGGTATATCAAAATTATTTGAAAAATAAATATCTGCATTTTTATTGATTCCAAAATCAGTACCAATAGTAGAAACAACATTTCATGCATGATTTGAATATTGATAATTATCAATATCAAATTTTTTAATTTTGAAATCAGGATTTTTTGAGAAAAGTAAATTTTGATCGACATTTCCTAACTCGATAATCCCTACTTTATCAAATTCATTTGTAAAATAGCTATTACCTCTTTCATAGCGTAAACCGAGTTTATTGTAATATGGTACATACATATTAATCAATTTATTATAGTCATTTACATTTAAATTAATATAAGAATTATTATTAATGTAAATTGATTCGTTATATTTTTGAGCTGATGTATTAGCAGAAACAGTTATTGTTGTTGTGCTTACAAAACCGAAAAACCAAAGAAATTTCTTTATATTTTTTTTCATATTAATCCTCTTCTGAATATCCTTTAATTTCTATATTTTTATTACTTGTCCATGGTTTATTATTTGGGTTATTATTTGTTTCTTTTTTTCATAAAGTTTTTGAATCGGCATATCATTTATAATAAATATTAAAATTATCCTTTTTATCATATAATCTCATATCAAAACTATCTGATGTAGCAAGTAAATTCTCTATATTGTTATTTATTGTGTAATTTCTTCAAAAATTATTTTCTATAAAGAATTTATATTCATTTTTCTTCATATTCTGTGTGTATAAATCATAAGAGTTAACAAAAAATATATTTTTTTTATTAGTTTTGTTTTCTATTTCATCTGTAATATCTATAACAAAAGATGATGATTTTGAGTTGTAACTAATATTTTCAGATTTTTTAGTGTGATTTTGCAAGAAAAAATCAACAAAATCATTTAAAAATCATTTTTTATCTATTTTATCTACATTTATGACTATTATGTTAGTGTCATTGTTAATAGGATAAGATTTGAAAGAAAGAAACAATTCACTATTTTCTAAATTATCATTAATATCAAATGATAAAATATGTCTTTCTTTTTTAGTATGATTTGTTTTATATTTAATGATGTTTTTTACTTCATTATAGTTAACTTTATATACATTAACATTTTTTATTTTATTTATTATGTTTCTTGAAAAAGCATAATTATTATTTATGTTTGTTAAATCTGTACTGTCAGTTAAAAAAAGATTAGTGCCAGTATCATTTTTAGCAGGATAAACCAAATTATTTTTCTTAATAAAAACATCTAGAGCCGGAAAATTACTTTTGTCATATTTTAGATATCGCTGATAGTAGATTCAGTCAATATCGGGCGTATCTTCAAAGTCATATTTATCTAAACCATATGTCCTTGAAATCTCTAACAAAGGTGGATATTCATTATTATATAAATCATCATTGTGAATATAGTTTGTTATTGGTTTTTCTAAATAGTCAATACTATAAAGTTGATAAGAATTTAATGAATTGCTTAAAAAGTTTTTAGTTATTAAGTTTCTTATGCTATCTTGATATTCTTTATTTGATTCATCATTTAAAAAGTGATATGAATTATTAACAAAATTATAGATTTCTTTGTTAATTTCAAGTTTTGGGATACCTTTTATATTAATTTTGATATTTTTACTTTGTAAATAATTCATATTGTTTATATCTATCATCTGATTATTTTCATTATCATATTTCATTAACAAATATACAAAAGAAAGATAATTAAAATAAAGATGGTCACGTTTATAAAGCTTCAATTGATAATATTTATTTTGTTTTTGATTAAAACTATTTTTATGATATTCATTCATTTTATTGATATAATCCATAAGTAAAAATGAATATTTATTGTTATAAATTTCATTGGAAAATAATAAATCGATAAGGTTGTAAAATTTGCTATCATTATCTAATTCCATAGCTTTCTTTGTAGAATTTATTAAAAGTTTCCTTAAAATATCTTTCTTTATATTGTATGAAATATTTGATTTTTCATTATGTATGTTTTGACTTAGTTTTGCTTCATTATTTTGATTATGCGAGCAAGAAATTAAAGTTAACAAAGTTGGTAAAAAAAGTAAAATAAACAAATTTTTTATTTTTTTAATGCTATATTTTATCATAATTAAATTATATAAATTTTATTCAAAACGACTAGTTATTTACTAAAATAGAAAATAAATAATAAAAATATATGTAACTATTTACATAAAACAAATTATTTCTTATAAATAGTATCCTGCTTCGGAAATTATGTGTTTGAGTTGATTAAGCAACAATATATTTTCTGTTTGTGATACTAATTTGACATATTTTTCAGGTTGATAATATAAGTATCAATATAAAAGTAATTGTTCTTGGTTTTTTGTATCATTAAGATTATGATTCGAGCAAATAAAACCACCTTCAAGGATGCTAAAATCAACAAGGTTCTTCCTTTGATGACATATTCTACATTTATTAAAACTAGGTTTTACACCAAAATATACACTACTTTGTGCATAAAAAACACATAAATATTTTTTTAAATTGTCTTTTTTAAATTTATCCATATTTAAAGTGTAAAAATTAAAAATATGATTTGGTATTTTCAAGTTTTTAAAGAGTTTGATAAGTTTTAGCAGAAAGATGTTTGTATCAGAACTGGTAATACTAAAAATATGCAATAAATTTACTCTTTTTAATCTACCTATTCTGCCTTTTAATCTTGTGGAAAAATATTCAATTTCAACCAATGAACCAATTTGTAAGTTGCTACGATTTTTAGATAACTGTTTATTTAACCCTTGTGCAAAAAGAATTAAAACACCTTTATCGTTAAAAAAAGTCACATAAAATTCATTTTCTGATTTTTCAATAATTTCTAATACAATTGCCTTTGCGACTAAAAGTGCCATTCTGCTCCTTAATTTCTTAAAAAATATTAATAATATTATAAAATATAATCAATAATATTTAAGATATATTTGCATATTATATCGAAAGTAGGCATAATGGAATTGTTAAAAATCAAAGAGATGTTTTTAAAGATTGCTGAATCAATACCTGGAATTAAGGAAATAAATCCACTTTCTGATGATGATATAGTTACAGATACAACAGAACTAATAGATCGTGTTAATATTATTCAAACACCGAAAGGATATAGTTTTTTTATCGCAGTTTCTTTAATAGCAGATGTTTTTGCAAAAGTCATCATCGCAGAATTTCATCAAAGGTTAGCGTTTGAAATGAAAAAAAATAAATTAAAATTTAACAAGTTAACAATATTCATTGAAGGGATTAAATAATGTCAAAAATTTTGCTGGATAGTAAAACCTTTTTACAAGGGATGCTCTCGGGTTCAAATGCATTAGTTAATGCTAAGAATCGCATTGATGCTTTAAATGTTTTTCCAGTCCCAGATGGAGATACAGGAACTAATATGTCATCGACAATTTCTGCAGCAATAGCTAAATTAGATGAATCTTATTTTAATTTACCTATTTCTGAAGTTACTAAGCAACTTGCCTTAAATATGATGTATGAAGCTCGTGGTAATTCTGGAGTGATTTTATCACAGGTTTTTAAAGGATTTTCGCTTGCTTGTGCTGGTTTAGCATCCTTAGATTTAAAACAGTTATTAATCGCCTTTCAAGAAGCAACAAACCGTGCTTATAAATCGGTTTTTAATCCCGCTGAAGGGACAATGCTCACTGTTATCAGAGAAACATCAGAAAATTTAAACCAAGAATTTTTGAAAGCAACGGAAGTGAGCTTGCTTGATTTTTGAACTAAGGTTTTAGATTTTTCGCGAAAGAGTTGTGATGAAACACCAAATAAATTAAAAACTTTGCGCGAAGTAGGAGTTACTGATAGTGGTGGAGAAGGTTTATATATCATTTTTAAAGGTTTTTTTGAATATTTAAAAGGAAACCCGGTTGAAAAAAGTGAAAACGGAGATGATATATCGGTTTTGGTTTCAGATAGTGAAATATATTCAGGTGAATTTGGTTACTGCACTGAGGTTTTAGTTGATTTAAATAATCCACATACTTTTGATAAAAATATTTTTTCAAAACAAATGGGAGAAATAGCAAACTCACTAGTAATAGTTAACGATGATAAATTGTTAAAGGTGCATGGTCATACAGTTAAACCTGGAGAATTTTTAACTCTAGCACAAAAATATGGTGAATTTATTAAAATAAAATCTGAAAATATGACTTTGCAAGCAAACAATTCCAAATCAATTTATGCAAAAACATCTGATGAAATGGCTGAATGTGGACTTGTATCATGTAATTTAGGTAGCGGAATAATCAAAAGAATGCAGGAATTAGGAACTGATTTTGTAGTTGAATCTGGACAAATCCAAAATCCATCTGCTCAAGATTTAATTAATGCTGTTGCTAAGGTAAATGCAAAAAATGTTTTTATTTTACCTAACAATTCTAATGTTATTTTAGTAGCACAACAAGCAGCGCAAGTTGTCACAGATAAAAATATTATTGTCATTCCGACAAAGTCCCAAATTCAAGGTTTAACAGCAGTTTTAAATTTTAATTCAGAATTTAGTGCAAAGGAAAATGAAGAATTAATGTTAGATAGTTTATCTGATGTGCAAACTGGTGAAATAACTAAATCAGTTCGTAAAACAAAGATAAATAATCTTGTGATAAAAAAAGGTGATTATTTAGGTATTCATGATGGCAAAATTGTTGCTTCAGAACGCGATTTAACAATAACTTTTAAAAAGTTAATTTCTAAGATGGTAAAAAAACAATCTCAAATGATAACATTATATTACGGAGATGATGTTGATACAGCAACACTTTTAGAATTAAGCAATTACCTTGAAGCAAATTATGATTTACAAATAGAAGTAGTTGAAGGTAATCAACCTAATTATCAATTCTTAATAGGAGTTGAATAATGAAAATAGTTTTAGATGCAAATGGATTAGATTTAGGTGTTAATGTTGCTTATAATGCAGCAGCAAAATTTGTTAATGATTATCAAGATGTACAAATTATTTTAGTTGGTAACTTTGATAAATCTATAAACAAACACCCGAATATCCAAATAATTTATAATCCAAATAAACCAAGCGATCCAAGAAATATTCGGGCAAGTTTAAAAGAAAATAATTCGATGAATGCAGCAATTAATATTATTAATGAAAATAAAGCTGATGGAGTGATTTCAGGGGGTGATTCAGGAAGTTATATTGCAGCACTGACTTTTAAACTAAAACGTATTGATAATGTTTCTCGGCCTGCTTTTATGCCGATTATTACTTGTTTGAATGATGAAAAACTTTTATTATTAGATGTAGGAGCTAACCTTGAAGTAAAATCCGAATATTTATATGAGTGAGCAAAATTAGCATCAGCATTTCATACAACAATGTTTAATAAGCAAAATCCAACTGTTTCACTGCTAAATGTCGGGGTTGAAGAATACAAAGGCTTGCAAGTTGTTAGAGAAGCACAAAGTTTAATAGAATCGGATCAAAAACTTAACTATATCGGTTTTTCTGAAACACGAAACTTGCTTGCAGGAAACATAAATGTAGGATTAATTGATGGATACGGTGGAAATTTAGTCATTAAAAGTTATGAAGGTGCTGTTATAAGTTTCAAACAAGCAATTAAGCAGCGAGTTAAACAAAGTTTTTTTGCTAAATTAGGGGCATTATTATTAAAACCTAGTTTTAAAAAAATAGCACAAAAACTTGACTTTCGAAATGTTGCTAATGCATGAGTTTTAGGTATCAATGCCCTTGCATTAAAAATCCATGGTGCAGCAGATGAATTATCTATTTATATAGCACTAAAACAAATGCATAATGCAATTTCTAAGGATTTATTGAATAAACTAAAGGTAGCATTAAATGTTTAAACAACAACATCTCATTGATTTTTTGATTAATATCGGAATACAACCAAACCATATAGAATTTTATCAACTAGCAACTACTCATAAATCATATAACACACATGATAAAACTAAGTTAGAAAATTATGAAAGGCTTGAATATCTAGGGGATTCGCTGTTGTCGTTTATGATAGCAATTTATGCATATAAAAAGTTTCCCAATAAATCTCAAGGTGAACTTTCGCGCTGGAGAGCATCAGCGGTGCAAACCGAAACCTTAGGAGCAGTTTCTAAAAACATTGGACTTTTAAAATTTTTAAAAACTGGAAATGGACAAATGCATACAGATGTTTTAGATTCACCAAAAGTACAAGCTGATATTTTTGAGGCTTTTCTAGGAGCAATTTATTTAGATCAAGGGATGTCAAAGGCTTGATGATTTGTGCAAAAACACCTACTAGCAAGCAATATAAGTGTAGATGGACATCATGTATTTCAAAGTAATAAGGATCCTAAAACACAACTTCAAGAATATTTTCAAAGTATTAGTAAAAATAATATTCATTATATTTTTGAAGAAAAAGATAAGCTTTTTATAGCTAAAGCCGTTCATGATGATATGATTTATGGAATAGGAAGTGGCGCTTCTAAAAAAGAAGCTACGACAAATGCAGCAAGAGCAGCCTTAAATAAAATGAAAATGAAGGGAAATGATGAAATTAATTAAAATAGAAGCATTAGGATTTAAATCTTTTGCAGATCCAATTGTATTACACTTTGATGGTGGAGTTGCAGGTATTGTAGGACCCAATGGTTCTGGTAAAAGTAATATTAACGATGCAATCCGCTGAGTTTTAGGGGAACAAAGTTCAAAAGAATTACGTGGTGATTCAATGGAAGATGTTATTTTTTCTGGTTCAAAAACTGCGCAACCGATGCAAAAAGCACAAGTAACATTGACTTTTGACAACAAGGATCGTCTTAGTTCGGTTGATTCAGATGTTATTTCAATTACTCGTGTTTTAGAGCGTGGTAAAGGGATAAATGAATACTATATCAATAACCAAAAATGCCGTCACAAAGATATTAAAGCAATTGCTATGGAAACAGGAATAGGAAAAAGTTCGTTAGCGATTATTTCGCAAGGAACCGTTTCGGATATAGCACACTCATCTGATGAAGATCGCAGATTAATTTTTGAAGAAGCAGCCGGGGTTTCTAAATATAAATTCCGTAAAGCAGAAGCAGAAAAAAAACTCGAACGAGCCCAAGAAACCTTAGGAAAGGTTGAAGTATCAATCAAAGAATTAGAAAAACAACTTGCTCCATTACGCATTCATGCTGAAAAAGCACTAAAATACAAAAAGATGGCCGAAGAGTTGAAAAGTGTTGAAATAGGCTATTTAGCACACGAAATAAAAAAACATAGTGAATTAGTTAAAACATTAACTGAAGATCTTTCAGGTGTTGATGAAACTGATAAACAATATAACAGTCAACTTGAAGAATTAGATATCAAAATTAAAAATAAACGCGATGAAGTTATTGAAATAAACCGAAAGTTATCAAGTGATTCAGGTAAAAAACAAGGTTTGTCAGAACGCATTAATAATATCGAAAAAGCCATTTCTGCAGACCGGGCTCGTCGCGAAATGATTGCCAGTGGACAAGGAAATTTCGATGAAAAAGAGCGTATTTCAGCGATTTTAAGTGAATTACGTACTTTGCAAGAAAAATATCGTTATTTAAGTGAATCGTTATCTGAAATGGAAACTAAACGAAATCATGCAACTGAAAATATTACTACATTAGAAAGTAAAATTAACAATGGTAATATAAAAGTCAAGGATTTAGAGAACAAATATACTAAATTAATTTCAAAACTTGAAATTCTTGAAGAAAAGAAAAATAATTTTACTAACTTATACAAAGGAACAAAAACAGTTTTAGAAAATAAAACATTACTTAAGGGATTTATAGGACTAGTAGCAGATTTAATTAAGATTCCTAATGAATTTCTGCCTGCACTAGAAGCAATTTTGAAAAATGCTGCACAGCATATAGTAGTTGATCATTCTGATACAGCTGTTAAAGCAATTAATTTCCTTAAAAAAAATAACGGGGGTCGTGCAACATTTATTCCTCTTGCTTCAATTAAAGGTAAGTTTATCCGTGATGATTATTTATTAGTAGTTCGAAATCACCCTGGTTTTGTGGGTGTGGCTAAGGATTTGGTAGAAATTGATAATAAATATCAAGTGCTAAATGAATTTTTATTAGGTAATGTATTAGTTGTTTCTGATATTAAATCAGCCAATGAAATATCAACAATTATTGAAAAAAAATATATGGTAGTTACCACAGATGGTGACATCGTGCGTGTTGGTGGAGTTATGGTTGGTGGAACTGTTGAAGCTAGCGAAGATATTTTAGGTCTTGATCAAAAAATTAAAGAACTTAAAGACTTGATTCCAGGAATTAAAAATGTTATCGCACAAACAACAAAAACTATTTTAGAAGATAACGAAAGTTTACAACAACAAAAAACTTATCAGGCTTCTTATAACTCACAATATCTTAATTTATCATACCAAGTTAAAGATACTTTCGGTAAAATTGAAAATTATAAATTACAAACACAAATTTCATCTGCTAATAACGAGCAAATCAGCGAATTAGATGTTTCTGAACAAACTATTGCGCAACTACAACAGCAATTGCAACTACTTGAATTTGATATTAGTTCAAATACACAAATCAAAGAAGCACTTGATGCAAAAATACTAGGTTGAGAAGAAGAATACAAAAGAATTTCAAAATTACAAAAAACCCTTAACGAATCATTTCGTGAAAAAACTGCTGCATTTGAAAAATCTAAAAACTTACTCGAAAAACATAAAGAACGTCTTAGTTCACATTATGCATTAACTTTAGAATATGCAATTGAACATTATCCATTAAATATGTCACCAGTTGCTGCCGAAGAATTAGTAAAGGAACTGCGTTATGAAATTCAAGAACTTGGAAATGTTAATTTAGAAGCCATTGAACAACTACAAGAAGTTGAATCACGTTATGAATTTAATACCAAAAACCGTGATGAAGTAACCGAAGCAATACGTTTATGTGATGAAGCGATTTCAGAAATGAATAAAAAAATTGTTGCTCGTTTAACTAACATAGTAGATGATGTTAACATTGAGATGCATAAAGTATTTTCATCAATGTTTGGTGGAGGGAGTGCGAAAGTTAAATTTATTGATCCAAAAAACATTCTTGAAAGCGGAATTAGTATTTTTGCTCAGCCACCAGGCAAATCTGTTAAAAATCTTAAATTATTTTCAGGTGGAGAAAAATCATTAATTGCAATTTCATTATTATTTGCAATTTTAAAAGCTCGTCCATTACCACTTTGTATCTTGGATGAAGTAGAAGCAGCTTTAGATGAAGCAAATGTGGTTAGATATGCTGAATACTTACAAGAACTTAAAAAACAAACCCAGTTTTTAGTTATCACACACCGCCCAGGAACAATGTCAAGAGTAGATGCTTTATTTGGTGCAACAATGCAAAAACGCGGAGTTACTAGCTTTTTCAGTGTTAAATTAGAAGATGCTAAGAAACTAGCAACCCAAGAAGAAAATACACCAAGTGTATAGTATGTAAAAATCTTTCTTTTTCTTAGATTTTATTTAAGAAAAAGAAGGAAAAATTATAACAAAAACAACATATTTTATTGCAAAATTTTTAATTATTTCATATTTTCTTATCAAAATATGAAATAAAAGCAATTTACCACAAAAAAGGATAAACAAAATTATTTTTATCCGTTTTTTTTTTTTTTTTTTTGGAAAATTTAATAAACTTATAATATGAAAATGAAAAAGAAAATAAAGACATTACTAGCAGCAGCTGGTTCTTTGGGACTTTTTGCTGCTATTAGTGCTACAGGTGCAAGTGATTCATCAGCAAAATCTGCTACTGAAACTCCTGCAAGCACCCCAACAAGCAATCCAGTAGTTGCTTTACCTGACTACAAAGTCTATCCAGGTGTGCAACAAATCAATTATGGAGGAAATAATACATATTCATTAACTGATACAGTAAACATCGTTTATGATGATAGTGTATCAGAAGTTACAATTAAAAGATTTGAAAATCTTTTAAAATCAAAACATATTTCTAATATTACCCGTAGCAAGAATTTATTATTTGGTAAAACCAATATCTTAATTGGTATTAAAGGTGATTCAGATAATACTGTTGATAACTTATTAAATACAGTTGGTATTAGTTCAAGTGAGTTAAAAGATAGTTCTTCAGATAATGCTGCAGATTTATTTAGTCACAATGATGCATATTATCTAAGATCATCAAATAATTTTATTACTTTGTATGCTAAAGATGCTGATGCAGCATTTTATGGTGCTACTACTTTATGACATATATTTAAACAAATTGATGGAAGCCAACTTCGTAATTTCACTATTAAAGACTGAGCTGATCGTGAAATACGTGGACTGTCACTAAGAAATACTTCATCAATTAGCACCCTTGCATCCAAATTAGATTTAATTAACTATGCTGGTTACTTAAAATACAACAGATATTACTACCAACCACAAACTGATTTAAAAACCACTACATTATGATCATCTTTATATACCCAAGATGAATTAAAAGATATTAAAACATTGATTAAAGCAACTTCAAATAATGTTATGAAGTTTGTATATTTTATTAATCCATTTGTAGGTTCTGATAAAATCACAACTGCAAATATGAATGATAAATTACCTCTTTTAAAAACTAAAATACAACAACTTTTAGATGTTGGTGTTAAAGATATAGTTATTGCAACACCACTTAGCAATGAACCATTTGTAGATGCAGTTTCAACTACTGGTACTTTATCTCAATCAGATTACACTACTATTGGAAATAAACAAAAAGCATTTTTAGATGATTTAGTTAAATGATGAAATGAACAAAGTAAAAGATATGATGACTTAGATGCAAAGATTGGATATCTTGATTATCGAAACCGTTCAAATCCAAAAAGTGGAAGTACATCCCTTAAAAGTTACTATGATCAATTCAATTCAAATGTACAATTATATATAGATTCTGGAACTGATTGACCAAATATTGATGGTTCTAATAACTTTACTGCAGGAAACAAAAAAATAATTTATATTCAAAACTGACATAAAGGTGAAAGTAATTTAGATTATCTGATGTTAGGAATTAACCAATTCTGATTAAAAACCTTACAAGATATAAGTGATAATAAAAATCCTGACAAAAGCAATTATAAGTTTGCTAAAATTGATGGAATCGCAATTGATCCAAACCAAATGGAAGGACCTTCAAAGGTAACTTTATTTGATTTTGCAGATTATGCATGAAAACGTTGAGTAAATAACAAATTAACTGATTCAGATTCGTTAAGAATTGAACAAAGAACCCATCTTAATGCTTTAAACTTTGCAGTAGACCAAAGTTATAATGATCCACAATTAACAGATGCTTTATATAATATTTCAACTCACTTTTATAAATTATATTGAGACTTTAACCGAACCTGATTATCTAATGGAAATTTCAATTATAACTTCAAAGGATTTCCAGTTGAATCAACTGATATAAACTCTGCACCTAACTTTTATTTAGGAGGAATCGGTGATTCAATTCGTAGAGGAATCGATTCAGTTTCAAGAAGTGATATCAATGGATTAAGAGCAAAATTATCAAAACTAGTAGATGATATTAATTATGTATTTTTAGCGGCTGGTAAAAGTCAACTTGTTTTACAAACAAAACCTTGATTGCAATCTTTATATGATTTAGCTAATGCGGGTATTATTGCTTTAGATGCCACAACTGCTTACAAAAATTTTGACTTTGTAGTATTTGGTAAATTAACCCAAGAAGCAAAACTTGTCTACAATCGCTCACAAACATATAAAACTATGATTAAGGGTGCTTTAAAAGCAATTCAAATAAGTGATTCAGATTTGAATAACTTTGTAAGTATTTTAACTGAGTTTTTAACTAATTTACATAATAATGTTTTAGCAACTGTGGATAATTCAACATTAGGTGCGGTGCAAAAAACATTCTTTACTAACCTAGGTCGCGATGGTAGAGCCGACTGAGATCCAAGTCATTTAGAAGCAGATAATAGTGATTCAACATTTACTTTTGATATTAGTTCCGATGGAAAATACAAAAGAATGAAAAAGGGTGATTATTTTGGATACCAATTCAGTCGTCCAATAACCTTACATAATGTATATGTAAAGATGTGATATGAAAAATGACGTTTATTATCTAAATTAAAATTACAATATCAAACATCTGATAAACCAAATCAATGACATGACTTACAAGAAAATAAAGGTGAAAAAAATATAGATATAACTAATTTAACAGTTTCTTCTAATAATCCACAGTCAGTTGCAGGTTCTGTAAGTGATCCAACTGCAACATGAGGAACAACCGAATTAGGTGAAAGCGGGATTGCAAATGTAACAGCAATCAGAATAGTTAATAACCAAGAAGATTCAACTAGCGATAATATGCTTTCACTAGTAAGTTTTATTGTTAATAAAGATGAGACAGTTAATTATGCACAAGATTTAAATCCATCAATTTCATCAACTGATTCTAATTCAAAAATTACCCTTGTACAAGCATCGGCAAATGTTACTGATAAAAATTCATCATCTGCAACAAATGGATTAGTGCTTCAAGTTGCAAACAAAACTGATTTATTATTTGATAATTCAAATGGTACAGCAAACGGAATTTATTTACAAACTACATCAGGTGGTTGACAAGCAAATCAAAGCATTGGATTTAAACTTCCTAAAAAAATGAATATTACTCAACTATATTTATTCCAAACCTATCAAAATGCAGGTGACAGAATGAATGATTTTGCAGTTGAGTATCTAGATGGTGAACCAAACACTGGTGAGTGAAAACAATTTGGATTCGGGCACTTAAATGGTTCTGCAATTCAAACAGTGTATGGAAATGCTACATTCCAATACTTTAGGTTAGTAGTTAAAGGAACACACGATACAGGAAGTCGTTGAACTATCGGTAATATCCAACTTGAATCATTAAGTAATGAAGCTGATTTAAAGTTATTTCCGACAACTGATTCAAATCTTGTTTTAGATTCAGCAATTACTAATAACAAATTATCTAACTTAACCGATTCAAACGATGCCACCCTTGCATCATTTAAACATAATACAACAGGTTCATCGTCTCAAACTACAATACAAGATAACGATTATTTTGTAATTAATTTCAACCGTCCAGCAAAAGTAGCAGAAGTAAAGATAAAACAAGATCCACAAGCAAAAGTATCTGATATTAAAATCCAAGGGCTTGTTAATAATGAAGTATTTATTATCCCATCTGATAGATATTCTACCACTAAGGATGCACAAACTGGGGAAGTAACTATTTCAATTAATGATCATTCAACAAAAACTTCTGATCCTGCAAATTACAAAGAAGAATGAACAGGATTAAAAGTTATTGCTGAACATGTAGTTGCTACAGAACCAACAGCAGTTGCTGTTTCACAACAAGCAACTGATAGTGAACCATCAAGTCAGTCTCAACCACAACCAACACCAACAAACACATTAACACACTGAAACATTAAATCAGTAGATATTATCGAAAGACGTGTTTATATTTCTAAATACTTATTAAATCATAATGGTTCTTTATCAACAGGTTTCGATGGAAAAGAATTTTATTTATATAATAAAGAAGAAACACATAACACTCCTGTTACTGTTGATTTAAAACCAAATGATTCAGTAGGTATAGACTTTAATTCTGTTTATAAATTGACTAGTCTTTCTAGAACATTTAGTGTTGCTGATCGAACAAGCGATAAAAATGTTGTTTCGTCCGAAGAAAGTAGTTCTGGTGGAGAACAAAATTTACAATCACCTGCTTCACCTGCTTCACCAACTTCTCAACCAAAACAAGCAGCAGATGAACAAGGTTCATCAACTGATAATGATATTCAACTAAAAGATATTAAAGTTCAATATTCACTAGATGGTTTCCATTGAACTGATGTAGCAATTAATGCAGACAATACTGATGTATCTGTTGCTAAAAATGCAAGATTTGTTCGTATAATAAATACAGGAAGCAGTAATGTTAATTTATCATTTACTAATTTAAAAGCAAAAGTTACACCTGTGGTATATACAGTTAATGATGATGATCGTTTTGATACCACTGGATTAACACCAAAAGATTCAAAAGAGGCTGTGCCTGCAGTTGGAATTGATGATGCTCATAGTCCAGAAAAGATGATTG
Source organism: Mycoplasma sp. AC1221 (assembly GCF_054353815.1). NCBI lineage: Bacteria > Bacillati > Mycoplasmatota > Mollicutes > Mycoplasmatales > Mycoplasmataceae > Mycoplasma > Mycoplasma sp. AC1221. The sequence goes on from NZ_JBTHHH010000009.1 coordinate 39,065, forward strand.
ATCGTGATGCAACAACTTTCTATCAACCAAAGAACCCTAATTCACAAATTCTTTATCGAAATGAAAAAGGTTACTTTGATAATCTTGATTTAAGAATTATCACTGATACAAGTTATCCAGATGTTAGTGTATCTGCACAATATTTTGATACAAAAGATAACACATTAAAATATAAAAAACTAGGTGAATTATCTCGTAGTGATACATCATTTACCATTCCTCGTGATATATATGTTACTGGTATTCAGATTACATGAGGAAAAACTGTTCCTAAAATCACTGAGTTATTCGGATTCCATAATAAACAACTTAATGCAACTGATAAAACTCAATTAAGTGCTTTAATCGCAAAAGACCCTGATTACATAAGTCAATGAAGCAAAGAAGATCAAGACAGATACAATGAACTTAAAGCACAAGCAAAGCAAATTGTAAACAAAGACTTCCTTGCTACCCAAGAACTAGTTAATACAGTATACTTTAGCATGCAAAATGTTATTAAATATGCAAAAGTTACTTTAACACCAGATCAAGTTGCTAGTGCTTCAGCAAATGTAATCAGTAATGCTGATAATCAATATACTGACCAATCATATGAACAATACCAAGATGCAGTGACAGCACTGCAAAATGCAGTTGCAGATTCTAATAGTCTTACTGAACCATCATATAATCAATTATTAGCAAATGTAAAGACAGCACAAGATTCATTGAAACCATCAGTATTTGCTCGTGATTTAGTAAAAAGAGATTTTGATACATTTGAAGATATCAAAGCACAATTAACCCACTACAACCCACAAGCATATGCTAAGTTAGCAGATTTTGTTGAAGCAAATAAAGATAAAGTTAATTCGCCTGATACCAAGGTTACTGACTTAATAGCAATTAACAAAGAGTTTCGTGCATTAATGGATTCGGTTAAATCACAATTATCAGAACGTGGTGCTAAATATCAAGACTTTGTTAAAGAAGCAGACAAATTAACTGATATAGCATTAGGATACCATCAAAGTTATCCATCATTATATAATCAACTTAATAAAATAATTTCTGATCAAAGAAATATTGCTTCTAATCCAAATGCAGATTCAGCAACTATTGATGCCGCTAAAGCTACAATAGATGCTGCTATAGCACAAGTTCAAGCAAATATTGATAAACAAAATGCTGCAGTTGCACAGTTACAAAAATCTAAAGTATCAAATGAAAATGGTGTGTATACTATCGATTCATATAGCACATATACATCAAAATACAATGCATTAGCTGATTTATATAAACAACGTGCTTTTACAAATGATGTTGCTGATAAACAAATTGCAGATGCACAAAAAGAACTTGATGATGCAACAAATGCTTTAGCATTAACAAATTCTGATGTAGCAAAAGCAGAAGTAAAAAGTATGCTTAATAATTTATCAAGCATTTCAGGTGTTGATCAAAGTCTTTTAAATGATTTGAAAACAAAAGCAAATAATGCAAATATTTCAGATGATGAATTAAGATCATTATTATCTGATTTAAGAAGCGCAATTGTTGATCAGGATGAAAAATCATTAAATACTCTTAAACAACAAGCAAAAGATGCATTAGCAAATATCACTGATGCTGGTGTCAAAGCAGTTTTAACTAAACAATTATCTGATGTGCAAAGTATCTTGGATGCTCAAAAGTTAATGCAAGCAATCACCGATGCACAAAATGCACAAATTGCTTTAGATGCACAAATTGCTAAAACAAAAGAAAAACTAACTTCACAAGCACAAGTTATTACTGATGCTACTACTAAAGAAGCATTTATTAAAAAAGTTAATGATGCAAATTCATTAGGTGTATTAAATGCATTGAGTAATGAATTAATATTAGATTTAGCACCTGTAGAAACCACTCCAGATGCTGCAACAAAAGCAAAAATTGATGAACTTAAGAAGTTAGCTGAATTTTTACCAACCCAAGAGCAAAATGATTTTCTAACTCGTTTAAATTCTTATGGAATAAAAGGGGTATCATTAAACCTTGATGCAATTGAAAATTCATTATTAGCAAATAATCCAAAATTAAAAGAAAAACTTGATGCACAAAGCAAACTAGATGCATATAACCAAACAGTTGATAAATTGAATAAATACATTTCATTGCTTCCACCAAAACTAGCAGCTGATTATCAAGAAAGATTAAATCCAGTTACTGATAAAGTCAAAGCATATGAAAACCTTTATAATTCATTTGTTCCAGAAGAAAAAGCAAACTTAGATGCGTTAATTGAGCAACTTAAAACTAGAAAAGATGTTTTATTAGAACTTGCTCAATCATTACCACAAAGCAATCAAGCAGATATTATTTCATCATTAAACGACATCAATGTATATGGTAAGGATGATCAAGCAAATGCTAAGTTGGATGAAATTTATCAAAAAATGGTTACAATTCGTCCAAGTCTAACTGATACACATACAAAACTACAAGCACAAAATCAAACAAAGAAAAAGATAGATAAATTAACAGATGATTTAGTAACAATCTTTGATTTAAATCCATTAAAAGATTCACCAGTGTTTGTAAATTACCAACAACTTGCAAAACTATATGCAAATGATGTGGATAAACTTGCTGGATTAAAAGATGAAATCTTAACTAAATTCTCTGATATTAAAACAGGATTCGAAGATAGACAAGTAAGAAAAGCAAGAGCTAAATTTAATGATATGGTTTCAGGTTTAAATGACCAATTAAAATTAGCAGCAAAAGCACAAGAAGAGTTACTTGATCCAAAATTCAAACAATTAACAGACCTTAAAAAAGCAGTATTAGGTTCAAATGCACAACAATATATGGATGCAGTCGATGCAGATGCACAAAAACCAAGATTATTAGATTTAATTAAGAGTCTTGATCAAAGCAATCAACAAGATTTGATAAATAAGGTTAATGCAGCAGCTACAACTGAACAACTTGATGCTCTTAAGAAAGAAATATTTACTTTAAAACCTGAACTTAAAGATATAGATGCAAAAGCAAGTTTTGATACTCTCGAGGATCAACTTGTAAAAATGATTGCTACCTTAGCACCTGATTTACAATTTAATTACTATAAACAACTTAATGAATTTAAAGATTCAAGTCAATTAGCAGATTTAAAAGCATTTAAAGACAAGTTGTTATTTGATAATGTGGATTTAGCAGTTGCACAAGACAGCAAATTAATTTATGATGCAATTAGCAAATACTTGCAAAAAAATGACAGTCCAACTAATAAAGAAAACTTGGATAAATTAAATAAAATTTATTCAAATACTAACCCACAAGTTGATTATGTAAATAATTTATATAACGAACTTAGCCAAAACTCTCTTGTTAAAGCAAAAATAGCTCAAGAGCAAAAAGCTCAATCATACACCGATGCTTTAAATAACATCAATGATTTAATCAACATCCTTCCTGCTGATAAACAGACAGATCTTAGAGCAATGCTTACTGATAGTAAATTACTAAAAGCAAAACAAACTGTAGCATTAGATAATTTAGAAAATAAATTAAAAGAAATTCCAGCAGTGCAAAAGTTATTAGAAGATCAAAGTTATCAAGCAAATCGTGCTGATTTAATGCATATTATTTCATTTATTGATGCTTCTAAGCAAGTTGAATATATATCACAAATGGATGCATTAGGACCAAATGCTACCCAACAACAATTTGATAGCCTTAAAGCAAAAATATATTCTGAAATTTCAGGATTACAAAAACAAGTTGCAGATAGTGATCAAGCAGCTAAAGCCGCAGCCGATGCTAAGAGTTTTGCTGAATTTAAGATTGCTCTCGATGCGCAAATCAGAAGTTTACCTAAAGCAAAACAAAGCAGTTACTTAGATGCATTAGCAGCATTAAATGCTAAATCAGATGCAAAACTTGCTGATTATCAAACACTTAAAGACAAATTATTAAACGAAAACGCTGATTTAAAAGCTTCTGTAGACCAACAACAAGCTAAAGACCAATATCAAGCAACCTTGAATAAACTTACATCATGAGTAAATGCATTAAAAGGTGATGATAAAATTGCAGCCAAATCCGAATTAGATAATCTTGATAACGATGCAAAATTATTAGTTTACACTGATGTTAAAGCAGATGTATTGAAAGTAGATCCTCAAGCCGAAACTAAGCTTTCAGAGCAAAAGGCACAAGAACAACAACTTGATAAGATTAAAAAACAAGAACAAACATTAGCAACCTGATTATCTGATCCAAGTATTTCAGATGTGCAAAGAAGTAAATATCAAGATCAACTTGCTAAGGTATCAAGTAAAGATTACAATGTATTAGAATCAGATTTAAATGATGAATTAGATAATAGTAGTGTTGCTCAAGGAAAAATGACAGAAGCATTGAATAATGCTGTTAGTCAAGCACAAGAAGAAATTAACAAACTTCCTGATACAGATAACAAAAAAGCAGACTACCAAAACAGACTTAATACATTAAAATCAGGTTCATATAGTTTAGAAAAAATTGCTAACCTTGAAACACTTAAAAAAGAAGTTGAAACTGAAGTTTCTAGACAGCAAAATGTAAAACCAGAGCAAACAAAACCTCAACCTAAGAGCAATGGTGGAGTAATTGCAGGAGTTGTTATCGCTGTGTTAGCATCATTAGCAGCAATTTTAGGATTAATCTTCCATCTTAAACGTCGCAAGAACAAAAAATAAACATAAAAATCGCTTATAAAAGCGATTTTTTTATTAAAATATCAAAAATTATTAGTAATTAATAAATATTATGATAAGATAAATTAAGTATTGCAAATTTTATCTAAATTACATTATCAAAAAAAAATATTTTGAAATATGAAATATTGTGATATAATAAATAACGAAGCATTTAGATGCTTTTAAAGTTCTTTGAAAACTAGATATAAAACATGACAGTCAATTTTTTCGAGAGTTTGATCCTGGCTCAGGATGAACGCTGGCTGTGTGCCTAATACATGCATGTCGTGCGAAGTTATTTATAACTTAGCGGCGAATGGGTGAGTAACACGTACTTAACGTACCTTTTAGATTAGGATAACGATGAGAAATTATCGCTAATACTGGATACCTTTAGCTTTTGCATAAAAGTTAAATTAAAGGAGCATTTGCTTCACTAAAAGATCGGGGTGCGGAGCATTAGTTAGTTGGTAGGGTAAAGGCCTACCAAGACGATGATGTTTAGCGGGGTTGAGAGACTGATCCGCCACACTGGGACTGAGATACGGCCCAGACTCCTACGGGAGGCAGCAGTAGGGAATTTTCCACAATGGACGAAAGTCTGATGGAGCGACACAGCGTGCAGGATGACAGCCTTCGGGTTGTAAACTGCTGTTATAAGGGAAGAAAAAGTATTAAAGGAAATGTTAATACCTTGACGGTACCTTGTCAGAAAGCAACGGCTAACTATGTGCCAGCAGCCGCGGTAATACATAGGTTGCAAGCGTTATCCGAAATTATTGGGCGTAAAGCGTCTGTAGGTTGTATGTTAAGTCTGGCGTCAAAATTTGGGGCTCAACCCCAAATCGCGTTGGATACTGGCATGCTAGAATTATATAGAGGTTAGCGGAATTCCTAGTGAAGCGGTGAAATGCGTAGATATTAGGAAGAACACCAACTTGGCGAAGGCAGCTAACTGGGTACATATTGACACTGAGAGACGAAAGCGTGGGGAGCAAACAGGATTAGATACCCTGGTAGTCCACGCTGTAAACGATGATGATTAGTTGATAGATACTATCGACGCAGCTAACGCATTAAATCATCCGCCTGAGTAGTATGCTCGCAAGAGTGAAACTTAAAGGAATTGACGGGGATCCGCACAAGCAGTGGAGCATGTGGTTTAATTTGAAGATACGCGTAGAACCTTACCCACTCTTGACATCTTCTGCAAAACTATAGAGATATAGTGGAGGCTAACAGAATGACAGATGGTGCATGGTTGTCGTCAGCTCGTGTCGTGAGATGTTCGGTTAAGTCCTGCAACGAGCGCAACCCTTATTCTTAGTTAATTATCTAAGAAGACTGCCCGAGTAAT